>JAAZBA010000203.1 GCA_012514045.1 Clostridiales bacterium
GAAGGTTATCTGGGGGATGAATGTGGGCAGATCCATAAGGGCTTCCACAATGAGCCTTGAGGTCTCACAAAAGCCGTCGCTACCGTCGGGGAGGTATCCTCCGATACAGAAATGAGATTGTCCGCCCCGCTTGAAGTTCGCGCTCTTTGGAGGCGTGACGGTCTGGAACATGAGGAACAGCTCCTGAAGATATTCCTTTGCCTCATCATATGTCATTACGCCGCGGCGCATGTCCTCCTCATAGAACCAGGACAAGTACCTGTCCAGTGTTCCGGCGCTGTCGGGGTTTGCTCCGAAGCAGATGTATATAGACAGCACCGCTTCATAAAAGCTCCGAGGCGCATGCTCCGGCACATGCCTGAGGGCGCTTGAGAGGGTGAGAAGATTCTCCCTGTACTCCGGGTTTTCCTCTTTTTCCGCATATTCCTTCGCTCTCAGAGAGCATTTCTTTGCCCAAAGAATCATTGTCTTTGCGGTCAGTTTAAGAGCTTCGAGGAACTCCGTTTCCTCAGGCTCAGTGTGGGATTCCATCGATTTATCTATGTCCTCAATAATACCGCGAATACCCCTTTTCAGCAGCAGCTCATAGTCCGCCGTGGCGTGCTGCCATTCCATTGTGGATAGATTGTCCACAGTCTTAAGGTAGAACTGAGCCATGACTTCAGAAGTATACTTATGTCCGGAGCGGTTGAAGGCGTCCCCCACCACGCTGCCGTCAAAGCGGAAAAAGCCGGTCATCTTTGAGTATCTCGTTATCACCGGCTCCTGATTCAAAATGTACTCGCACAGCCGCTTTGCTTCGCGGCTCATCTTGGGAAGGAGAAGGTCCTTGCGGTCAAAGTCTGTTTTTCTTGTTTCGGGAAACATATCGCCGTTCAATGTAAGCTCTGTCAATGCTTTGATTCTATAGTTCATTGCCTCGATCCTCCCTTGATTTGTACCTTAATTATACGTTATTTGTGCTCCCAAGTCAACACGGAGAAACCTTGAATAATATGACTTAGCAACGAGTGCTTTGAATGAAATCACTCCGTCACCGGCTCTCCGAGTCCTGATGATTCTTCAAGTTCCCATGATATATATTATTTCCCCTTAAAAACAAAAAAGGCGATGTATATCACTACACCGCCCTTTGGTTCGAACTCTATATTTCAGCCACGAAATCGATGAACTTCTCGGGATCCAGAGGTTCTTCACCTTTTCTTATCTCAAAATGAAGATGGGGACCTGTGGAATTTCCCGTGTTTCCCAGTAGAGCAATCACGTCGCCCTTTACCACATGATCACCTTCCTCGACAATCAGTTTATGGCAATGTGCATAGTGCGTTATGTACCCGTTTTCGTGGTCAATTGTAACCGTTCTGCCGTAGCCGGGCAGCCATCCGGAATATATAACCGTGCCGCTGTCAGAAGCCATTATCTCCTCCCCTTTTTTGCCCGCAAGGTCGATGCCCGGATGGAGCCTCCAGCCTCTCTGGCCGAAACGGCTTGTTACCTTACGTACGTTGATCACCGGCTGGATAAATTCCCCTGTGGCTCTCCAGTAGGGTATCTCCATTGTACCCTCTACATAAACCTCCGTTACGGGGCTGCAAAGCACCTGACTATCTTCCTCAACCTTTACGAGACTTCCGTTTTCATATATGGCGCAGGTTGTTACAAATGCGCTGCCGTTGACGCCGATGGACTTCTTTAGTCTGTAGTCGAGATACTTGGTGTTATCGTATTCCGTGACAGACTTAAAAGGAATTGTCTCAGTTTTGCACGTGGTGTTCTCCTGTGTAACCTTTACAAAAGGTTTCCCGTCGCTGTCCTTCATAGATATTATTTTCTCCGCAAGCTCCGAGGCAGTGAAAAGGTTTCTTATGGACATGAGCCTGCCCTCATATGTTATATTTGATGTGATATAGGGCTTTGCCTCAAATCCCAGGTCGTAATGAGAGGCAATTAGACTCATTACAAGACTGCAGTCGCTTTCGCTTCCCACAGCTCCCATCTCCACGCCGTCTACACTGATTACATAAAGAGGCAGAAAGATATCACTCTCTGCCATTACAGAGCTTCCCGGCATATCGTCCGCGGCTAGAACCTTCATATTGGTTTTACTGCTCGCAACAATAAAGAGCGCGAGCATAAGCGCGGCTACTATAGCGCTGGTAACTTTCAAAGCTTTTACTGCTGTCGTATAATGGACATTATTTGTTGTATAATAATCTGTACTCATTTGTACCTCACTTGCCATGTTTCAATTTGATTACACATCTGCTCGAAATATTACAATTCGGTAACAATGATTACAGTATACACCTCTATCCGTAATCTGTCAAGACCCATTTTGTAATATTATTAAAATTTGCACAAATTACACAAAATGTGAAGTCACTTTTTGTCATTGATGAAAAACAGGATTTATGTTGTTTTGGTCGCTTTTATGGGGTATAATAATATAGTATGTGCCAAATACGCAGAATTTACATACAGGAAAGAAGAAACAGATGGCAACACATTATTTTGACAACAGCGCCACCACAATGGTATCAAAAAGAGCCGCTGACATCGCTTATACCCTTATGACAGAAAGTTACGGCAACGCTTCAAGCCTTCACTCATTGGGCATGGAGGCAGAAAAACAAGTCACCGCGGCGAGGCAGGTTTTGGCAAAAGTTTTAAACTGCCGCGAAAACGAGATATACTTCACCTCCGGCGGCACAGAGTCGGACAACACCGCCATATACGGAGCCCTCAGGCTTCGGAAGCGTGTCGGCCGCCATATTATAACCTCTGTTGCGGAGCATCCGGCAGTGCTGAATCCTGTAAAACAGCTTGAGCGGGAGGGGTATGAGGTAACATACCTGAAACCGGACAGGGACGGAAGACTGAGCATTGATGCTATTCGCGATGCGGTCCGTCCTGACACGGCTCTTGTGACTCTTATGCTTGTTAACAACGAATCCGGCGTGATTTCCGATATATCTTCCCTCCGCTCTATTCTCAGGAAAAAAAGCAGCCGGGCGCTTATCCACTCCGACTGCGTGCAGGCGCTGTTCAAAACCTCCATAGACGTAAAAAAACTCGACTGTGACATAATATCTCTTTCAGGTCACAAGATACACGCTCCAAAGGGCATCGGAGCATTGTATGTCCGCTCCGGGGTTTCTCTGCCGCCTTATCTTCATGGCGGAGGGCAGGAAAAGGGCATGCGCTCAGGTACTGAGCCGGTGCCTCTTATCGCGGCCTTCGGAGAGGCCTGCAGGGAATACCTTGAAGTCTTTGAGGAAGCTAACGAAAGAATAGAAACATTCAGGGATAAAATTCTGTCTCGGATCCGAGAGGAGCTTCCTGCGGCAAAGGTCAATTTTACGGAATATACCATACCACATATAATCAGCCTGTCCCTTCCCGGCTGTCCCTCGGAGGTTACGATGAGAATACTGGAAAGCGAAGGAGTTTACGTCTCTGCCGGAAGCGCCTGCTCCAGGGGCAGAAGGAGCAGTGTGCTCACCGCCTGCGGACTTGACACGGGGACAATTGACAGCACGGTTAGAATAAGCATGTCCCGGTACACAACGGCAGAGGACTGCGACGCGCTTGTAAACGCTCTTAAATCAGCCTATGAAAGGCTTCACAAGTAATAGATGAAAGGTATAATATAATGAACGAGATTATACTTCTAAAATGCGGCGAGCTGGTGCTCAAGGGACTGAACAGAGCTAAATTCGAAGAGTGGCTCATGAAGACGCTGCGCTACAGGCTCAGACCCTTCGGCCATTTCAGCATATATTCTCTTCAGTCCACCATATACATTGAACCCGAGGATGGCTTCGATACAGACAGCGCCATGGAGGCTCTGCCCTTTGTGTTCGGCATCGTCTCCGTTTGCCGCTCCTACGTCTGTGAAAAGAATCTTGAGGAGATAAAGAGCCTTGTCACAGACGCTTTTCATTCGGAGCTTTCAGCCGCCCGCACTTTCAAAGTGCAAGCTAAGCGGTCGGATAAGAAATTTAGATACGATTCCATGGATATAATGCGCGAGGTCGGAGGCCATGTGCTATCTGTCTTCCCTCATCTCACTGTTGACGTTCACTCTCCGGAGCTTACGGTGCATGTGGAGGTGCGCGACAGGAAAGCCTATGTCCATATTGAGCCTGTGGAAGGCGCGGGAGGGCTCCCCTGCGGTATCAATGGCAAAGCTACTGTCCTTATTTCAGGCGGTATCGACAGCCCCGTGGCTGCCTATCTTATGGCAAGGCGCGGCCTTGAGCTCCACGCCGTACATTTTTTCTCCTATCCCTACACATCCGAGCAAGCCAAGGAAAAAGTTTTTGAGCTTCTCAGGCTGGTGTCCCGCTTCGCCGGACGGATTTATCTCCAGGTTGTGCCTTTCACGGAGATCCAGGAGAGTATAAGGGAGCATTGCCCTGAAGATCTGTTCACCCTTGTTATGCGCCGCTTCATGATGCGCATTTCCTCACGTCTCGCAAGAGCCTGCCGCTCCGACGCGCTGATTACGGGAGAGAGTCTCGGTCAGGTGGCAAGCCAGACGCTTCTTGCTCTTGCCGCCACGGACAATGTATGCGACATGCCGGTATTTCGTCCCGTTATAGGGTTTGACAAGAAGGATATTGTCGCTATCGCCCGCTCTATCGGCACCTTCGACACATCAATTCTTCCATATGAAGACTGCTGTACCGTATTTACCCCGAAACACCCCAAGACAAAGCCTATGATATATGAGCTTGAGGAAGCAGAAAAGGCTCTAGACATAGAAAATCTCATCGAAAGAGCAATAGCAGGTGTTCAGGACGTTGCTATAAGTCCCTCTGGCGCGGAAATTATCGACACAGAGGATAAACAATAGATAAATTTTTCTTTAATTGTAAATACTTTGTCAAATCCGCTTTTTATATGCCCGTATTATAAATTTGCGATTTGACATAAATTTCACTTTCCTTGTATTATAGATTTCACATACAAGGTCTAAAATAATAATTGTAGTAGAATAATGCAAAATAATAGGTTTGTCCGGAATTAAACGGGGAAATGAAAAGGACTATTACTATATGAAATGACAATTGAAGTTTTTATCTGCGCTGTGCGGATTTAGTCGCACGCTTACTTATTTATGAGAAAGAGGAAAAACAATATGAAAAAAATCAGCAGAGTAATCTGGGGTATTGTGCTTGTTGCGGCAGGTGTATTATTTGCGCTTAACGCATTGGATATTACAAACATCGATATTTTCTTCGACGGTTGGTGGACTTTATTTATCATCGTTCCCTGCGGAATCGGTTTGATCACAGAGCGTGAAAAGACAGGCAATATCATAGGACTTGCAATAGGCGTATTTTTGTTGCTTTCTTGTCAGGGTATTTTGAATTTCTCCATGATATGGAAACTGCTCATTCCTGCTATTATTGTAATCGTAGGTCTTAAAATGGTTTTTACGGGACTTTTCGGCAATAAAGCAAATGACATCATCGCAAAGGTGAAGGAAAGCGGCGGTGAAACAAAGGTCGGCTGCGCAACTTTTTCCAGCTGCGATATTAATTATGATGGCGAAGTTTTTGAAGGCGCGGAATTGAGCGCTATTTTTGGCAGTACAAAATGCGATTTGCGCAACGCAGTGATTGAAAAAGATTCCGCTATTCAGTTTACCGCTATATTCGGAGGCATCGACATACTTGTTCCCGGTAATGTCAATGTCAAGGTCAGCTCAAATTGCATATTCGGAGGAGTTTCAAATAAAACTTCCGCGCAAAAGGACTCTCCGACCATTTATGTAAGCGGTATTTGTATGTTTGGAGGAGTTGAAATTAAATGACCACTTTTCAAAAAGTTGTTAAATACTTAGCGATAGCATTTGCTGCTTTCCTCACGGTCAGTATTATAGGCGGACTGCTTAGCGCAATCGGTCTGTTCGGCGGCTTTATCTTCAGAGATACAGCAACCGGAGATATGGAAGCCTATACTGTTTCGTCCGAAATCCGCAATATTGATATTGATATCAGTGCTGCAGATCTCTGCATAGAAGAGGGAGATAAGTTTTATGTAGAGAGCAATTTGAAGCGTCTGAAAGTAGAGGAAAAAAGCGGTCGTCTTACGATAAAAGAAACCAACAAGCAGTTCAGTAAATATTATGGTGCAATGCTTACCATTTATGTGCCTGCTGATACGGTATTTGACAGAGCAATACTGAATACCGGTGCAGGAAGATTGACCATTGATAGTCTGTCTGCGGATGTGCTCCGTTTCGAATTAGGTGCAGGCGAAGTATCTATTGATTCGCTCACCGCAAGTAAAACAGCCGATATTGACGGAGGTGCCGGCCGTATCACTATTTCAGATGGCTCGCTGAACGACCTGAATTTAAATGTAGGTGTCGGACAGCTTAACCTGACCTCCGAACTGACAGGTAATTGCGATATGGAGTTGGGTGTTGGCGAGTCCAACATCAATATCATCGGAAATAAAGAAGACTACAGGTTAGTCGTGGAAAAAGGAATCGGCAACGTAACAGTTGATGGAAATGAAGTGTCTGATTATCAAAGCGGCGGGAACGGATCAAACAGCATTAAAATAGACGGCGGTGTCGGCACCATCAATGTGAGATTCGAGGAGTCTGATACAAAATGATTTTAGAACTTAAAAACATAGAGAAATCCTTCGGTGATAATAAAGTCCTTAAAGGCGTCTCTTTTAAGGCAGAAGGCGGCAAGGCTTTCGGTCTGCTTGGCAGAAACGGCGCGGGAAAGACCACCTCCATACGCATTTTAATGGATGTATTTCGTGCAAACAGCGGCGAAGTGCTCATAGACAGTCAACCTATCAATTACGATAAAATCGGCATCGGTTATCTTCCTGAGGAAAGAGGCTTGTATCCCAAAAAAATAATTATTGACCAGCTCGCGTATTTCGCGGAGCTGAAGGGTATGAGTCATAAGGCTGCGATCAAGTCTGTCGACTACTGGCTTGAACGGCTTGATGTGACTGAGTATCGCAATAAACGGCTTGATACGCTGTCAAAAGGTAATCAGCAAAAAATTCAGCTTGTCACCGCGCTTGCCCATGACCCTGATATTATTATCCTTGATGAGCCTTTTGCCGGTCTTGACCCTGTCAATGCGATGCTTCTCAAGGATGTTGTAAAAGAGCAGATTGCAAAAGGTAAAGTTGTCCTTTTCTCCAGCCATCAGATGAACTATATTGAAGAATTCTGCGACAGTATTGCTATTCTCAATAAAGGAAAAATTGTTCTGCACGGCGAGCTGCAGGATATCAAGCGTAATTATCCCCGTGACCGCCTGGTTGTCCGAGCAGGAAACTCCAATGCAATTTTAGCTGATTTCGGTACATCTTGCAACGTGATGGAAAACGGCAATCTGATTATCAGACTTACCGATGCTTCCGAAAAGAAAGCGGTCATGATCCGCCTTGTAGAAAACTACGATATCGATGAGGTAAAAGTCTTTGAACCTTCACTTAACGATATTTTCGTGGAGTTTGCCAGCGATGATGCAAAGGAGGATAACTAATGAAACAGTTTGGAAAAATATTTAAATTTGAACTGAAATATTACCTCAAAAATAAGATCTTTGTAGGCGTTACGATTTTTCTCGTGCTGCTCATTGCAGCGGTTATGTTTTTCCCACGTATTTCCGCTCTCTTTAAATCGGATGATAAGGGCAGTTCTGCAGATATTTCCATAATGCTTGTAAAGGCAGACGATCCTGCAAAGGCAGATATTATTGAACAAACATTCGCCGCGGCGTTTACAAATTACGATGTGCAAATAACAAACGATGAAAACAGCGTAATTAAGGACAAAATCATATCAGGGGATGCGAAGTGCGCGTTTGTTATGACAGACGCCACCGCTTATACCTATTATGTCAACAATCTCTCAATGTACGATATGAATACCAAAATTGCAAACGATGTATTGCAGCGGATTTATCAAGTGAACGCTATGATAAAAAGCGGTATAACTGCTGAACAGGTTGCAAATGTAATGAGCATTCAGATTACAGGCGAGGTTGAAAGCCTCGGCAAAAATCAGATGGAGAATTTCTTTTATACATATATTATGATTTTTGCGCTGTATATGGTCATTCTTATCTACGGTCAAATGGTGGCGACCAATGTCGCGACTGAAAAAAGCTCAAGGGCTATGGAAGTGCTTATCACAAGCGCGAATCCTACCTCTATGATGTTCGGAAAGGTTATTGCCTCCTGTCTTGCCGGTTTTATTCAGCTTGTCGCTGTGTTCGGCTCAGCGCTCATATTCTATAATCTGAATAAACCCTATTGGGGAAATAATCTTGTCATCGAGTCCATTTTCAATATTCCGCCCGAACTGCTTGTGTATATGCTGGTGTTCTTTATTCTCGGCTTTTTCATTTACGCGTTTATGTATGGCGCGGTCGGCTCTACCGCATCAAAGCTGGAAGATATCAACACCTCGGTTATGCCTATCACAATGCTTTTTGTTATTGCGTTTATCGTAGTCGTATCCTCAATGAGTTCCAGCAATGTAGATAATACAGTCATGAAGGTTTGCTCCTATATTCCGTTTACTTCGCCTATGTCGATGTTTACAAGAATTGCCATGAGCACAGTGCCCTGGTATGAGATAGCTATTTCTATTGTTATTCTCGTTGTTTCCACCGTAGGGGTTGGCGTGCTTTCCGCAAAGATATATCGCGTTGGTGTTCTGATGTACGGCACAACCCCCAAAATATCTGCTATAATCAAAGCAGCGCGAAAAGCATAATCGATTGAACTTAGGAGGCACCGCCGCGGGCGGTGCCTTTTCTTATGCCCAAATAAACATTTCACAGAAGCAGCGAAGGATGCATTCTTTTCCGCCGGACATATAGCAATGAGGATATACACTTCGCTTTCACGCTTAATATTGTGAAATAGCTTTAAAATATTTCCGCTTCTTTCGGCAATACTGTTGGTTTTAATTCGAAAATTTGGGCATCTATGCATACAAGATTACAACGCTTGAACCTGCTGGCAAGCAAAAAACGCCGGTTTAACACAGAATATTTCATAATAAATGTTTTATGTTAACCAAAAAACTTAACTGTTAATGGCTTTTCGGTATTTTCACAGCTAAATATGCAAAATAAAATATAAATTTTGAAAATAGTTATTGCATTTTGCTACCTCTTGTGTTACAATTTCACTATGGTGTGGCTGGGGTGTTCCCGTAGCTTGCCAAAAAATATAAAGGAGGTTCATTCAATGAACAAGAAGATCCTCGCAATCCTTCTCGCTTGCCTGATGGTTCTGGCGCTGTTCGCCGGCTGCTCAAAGAGCGGGACCAAGACCGATGATTCTTCCGCTGCTACCGAAAAGAAGGAAGAAACAAAGAAGGAAGAACCTAAGAAAGAAGAGAAAAAGAAAGAAGAACCCAAGAAAGAAGAGCCCAAGAAGGAAGAGAAAAAGGAAGAGAAGAAAGAAGAGGCTCCCGCGGACGCGGTCGAAGTAACTGCTCCCGGTCAGCTCCCGATCGTCAACGGCGATCTTACTCTTTCCTTCGCAATGCCCTTAAACGCAACAGTTGAAGACCGTGAGACAAACGCTCTTTGGGTTTATCTCCAGGAAGAGTCCGGCATCAAGTTTGAGCTGGAAGAGTATGCCGGCGATGAGTATCACACGAAGGTCGATCTTATGATGGCCGCAGGCGGCGCTGACCTCCCGGACATCCTCTGCGGAGGCAGCTTTGGTGTAACACCCAGAACAACCTGGGGGCAGGCAGGCTTTATCCTTGATCTCAAGGATTATATCAATGAGCTCTGCTTCTACCTTCCCATGGCATTCAATAATTGTATGTACACAGACTGGGATACGGCCCTTGCTCAGATCACATCCTATGACGGCGGCATCTATGGTCTCCCCTCCTACGCCGAGTCCCCCAATGACCGAGTATCAAACGGACGTATAAACTTCTATATGCCCTGGGTCGAGAAGGCCGGCATGGCAAACTTCGACGATAACGGCGAATTCATTAAGACTGCCGACCAGCTCCTCGAGTATTATGAGATAGTAAAGACAAGCGACTTCAACGGAAACGGCAAAGCCGACGAAATCCCCCTCACAGGCTACGGCACATGGAACCTCAAGTGCGCTTTCCTGCCCATGTTCCTCAAACACAACGTTGACAACTTCTGGGTAGACAACGGCGTCGTGAAGACAACAGCCGATTCAGATGAATACAGAGAAGGTCTCAGATTCATCAAAGGCCTGTTAGACAAGGGTTACCTTGATCCTCTTACATTTACACAGGATCATGCCGCTATGACAGCTATGATAACAGCGGAAACAATGACAATAGCATCTTACCTGCGTATCTCCGCCTCCAACCTGAACCTCACAACAGTTCCTCCCTCCACAGACTTTGAGTGGTGCTCCGCTCTCGCCGCTCCCGGCGCGGACGAATCCGACCGCTTCCAGTACTACGGCAAGGCTATTGCCTACACCCAGTATGTTGTCACAAAGAACTGCGAAAGCCCTGAAGCAGCTGTTCGCCTTGGCGATTTCTGGGGCTCCGAGGATGTTTCCTTTATAAACAACTGCGGATTCGAAGGCATCGACTGGGACGCTGTATCCGATCTTGAAGGCGGAGCCGACAAGTGGGGCAACACTTGGGGCTGGGGTCCTGAAGACACATATGTAAGACGTACAGCCGAAACAGGCGGCCGCGCCTCCTGGGGCACAATGCAGAACGTATGGATGGGCAACCAGGGTGTATCCTGCCTTAACTACGACTGGGCTACACAGGGCGGCGCAGACAAGACGCTTGATACATGGCCTATGTCTGTGCGCAACGCCAACCGTATCCTCTATAACATAACTCTCTCCAACCAGGACAATGTATTTGCCGGTCAGGTTTATACGGCAGAAGAGGCTGATATGAATGCCAACGTCTACACTCCGATCGCCACATACATCGAAGAGTGCTTCACGCGTTTCTGCATGGGCGACCTCGACATTGAAAAGGATTGGGACAACTATGTAAACGAGCTTAAGAAGATGGGTCTCGAAGACTACACAGCTGTTGAGCAGGCCGTTTACACACGTATGTTCGGCTAATCCTTAAAACAGATAAATCAGCCTAAATAACTGAAACAGACCGCCCCGCGGTCAGATACATCGCGGGGCGGTCATGTGTCAATCTCAGAGCATTCTAAATCTGAACGGAGGGACTTTGATGCTATCCAAGTTTACACGCGCGATACGCCGACACTGGCAGCTCTACCTTTTCCTGCTGCTGCCGGCTGTATATATCGGCATATTCGCATACTATCCGATGACCGGCGTACAGCTTGCCTTCAAGAAATTCGACTACAACCTGGGTATCTGGGGAAGTCCCTGGGTAGGCTTTGAGCAGTTCCGTAAATTCTTCTCAAACTACATGTTTGAGCGAGTAATGACAAACACGATCCGTATTTCCGTCCTGGGGACAATCGCCGGATTCCCTGTTCCCATTATTTTCGCCCTTTGCCTCAACTGCGTATTCCATCTGAGATACAAAAGAACGGTACAGACAATTACCTACATGCCACACTTTATATCTACAGTTGTCATGGTAGGTATACTTAAGCAGTTCTTCCACCCGAGAGTCGGTGTTTATGGCATTTTCTACACTATGTTTACCGGCGCCACGGCGGGAGATCTTTTCGCCAGCCCCTCAGCTTTCGATCCTCTCTATATCTTCTCCGGTATATGGCAGGGCTTCGGCTGGGGCTCCATCCTCTACCTTGCCGCCCTTTCCGGCGTTTCTCCGGAGCTTCACGAGGCGGCTATGATTGACGGCGCCACCCGCTTCCAGCGTGTCCATTACGTTGATATCCCCGCGATTATGCCTACGATAATTATAACGCTGATTATGAGCATCGGTTCCCTGCTCGGCGTCGGCTTTGAAAAGATATTTCTTATGCAGACGGATATGAACATGCGAGTCAGCGAAGTCATATCCACCTATGTATACAAGCGAGGTCTCGGCAGCGGGGGCAACTCCGACTATGCTTTCTCCACCGCGGTGGGCTTGTTTAACAATGTTGTCAACCTTATATTGCTGATTACGGTCAACAAGATAGCCTCCATGGTCAGCGAAACGAGCCTGTGGTAAAGGGAAAGGAGGATTCAAAAAATGGCTGAAAAAATAAAGCTTATTCGTCAGGACAAGATTTTCTACACAATTGTCTACGCGATTATCACGCTTCTTACGATCTCCGTTCTTTATCCGATCATATACGTTCTATCTTCCTCCTTCTCCTCCGGCACCGCTGTTTCCACAGGTCAGGTTGTCCTGTTCCCGGTAGATTTCTCCGTGGAAGGCTACAAGCGCGTATTTGAGTATGAAAGAGTGTGGATGGGCTACCGCAACACCATATTCTACACTATTGTTGGTACCATCAACAATGTCTTCATGACACTCATCTGCGCATATCCCCTTTCCCGCAGAGAGCTTCCGGGACGCAAAGGTTTCATGGCATATTTCGTATTCACCATGTACTTCTCCGGCGGTATGATTCCGAATTACCTGCTTATGCGTGACATCGGCTACATCAATACCATCTGGGTAATGATCATGCCCGGCGCTTTCAGCGTATATCAGATGATCGTCACAAGAACGTTTATCAACAGCACGATCCCCTATGAGATGCTGGAGGCAACGAAGATTGACGGCTGCTCCGATTTCCGTTACTTCACCATGTTCGTTATTCCCCTTTCCAAAGCAATCATCGCTGTTTTGACTCTTCAATACGCCGTCGGACATTGGAACGCATATTTTGGCGCCATGATTTACCTGACGAACAAAAACCTCTTTCCGCTGCAGGTGTTCTTGCGTGAGATTCTTGTTATGAACCAGATTCAGCCGTCGGACTTCACGGACGAAGAAACGAGAATGATAATGCAGGGTATGGCAGACCTCCTGAAGTACGCCCTCATCGTCGTAGCCACCTTCCCCATCATGTGCTTCTACCCCTTTATTCAAAAATACTTCGTGCAGGGCATCATGATAGGCTCACTAAAAGGATAAAATTAAGACTAATGCCCACCTTGTGTGGGCATACTTGATTTATATACAGGGAGAAAATTTATGCTTGACGTAAAGAAGATATTCGACTCATTTCCTACACTTGAACGGATACCAATGAAGCCTCATCCCAGGCTCTATATCGATGAAAAGGCGGTAGAAAATCTCCGAAGAACAGATCTGACCCCAGGACTTGCCCTCGATTTTCAGGTAGTGGATAAAATCGCCAACGAGAGCCTAGCGAATACCACGATCCAGTTCAATGAGGCGGGGCACAACTCCATGCTGATTCGGGCAAGGTATATGCAGACAAGGATTTACTGCCTCCTCTGTAAATTCCTGCAGACTGGAGAGGAAAAGTACAGAAAGGCTGTGCTTGACCATATCCGCGAGATAGACAGCTGGCCTTACTGGAGCTGGTTTGAGTGGAGAGCGAAATGTGAGCCGGACTGGGAAGCGCCTTTTGTGTCCTTCGACCTAAGCTACGGAGAAAACAGCATGACGCTGGGCATAGCCTATGACGTGCTTTATAATACCCTCTCTCCGGAAGAAAAAGAGATTTTCTACTCCTGCCTCAAGCGCCATAGAGTGATTACAGAGTTTTTAAGACACTGCAAGATCGGCAGAGGCTCGGGAAGAGACATGGGCGACTGGATTCAGAACGAAAAATGCAACTGGATAACGGTCACTTGCGGAGGCATGGGAATGCTCGCATTGGCCTTCTACGATGAGCTTGAGGAAGCGAGACAAGCCCTTGCGCTGTGCGACCTGGCTGTGATGTCACTTATGGTGTACGCCGATGAATGCGGCGGCTCATGGCCCGAGGGACTGAGCTACTATAACTACACCCTACGCTATGCTATAGCTTTCCTTATATCATATGAAACAGCCACAGGAAGACGTCATCCTGCCTTTGACCTTCCCGGTACGGCTGAGATGAACAGCTTCTTCCTGAACTTCCAGCCAAACGGCATCCCCTGCACCTTCGGCGACAACAACACCTTATGGGAGCCTATGGGATATAACTACCATCTGGCGCAGCGCCTCGGACAGACTCATCTCTGCCCTGCTTTGGACAAAGCTGCGAGATACGGTCAGAATTACGGGGATTGCTGGCCTTATGCCGCTGAGCGTCTCCTGTTCTCTGTCTGTGACGATATCCACAAGGTGGACTTAAGCCCGAAAAACGTGGTTAAGCTCTATCCCGGCACAAACTTCGCCGTTATGGCGGACAGTCTCCCCTCCCCTGAGTTCTACATGGCAATAAGAGGCGGAAACACCAACGGAGCCCACGAGCACAACGACCTTTCAAGCTTCCACCTGGTCGCGGGAGAAGAAATGTTCATTACATCCCTGACCACGGATGAATATCTCGACACCACTTTTTCCCCACGAAGGGATGAACTCTTTGAGATGACACCCTTAGCGAAAAACGTGCTTCTCGTCAACGGCGTAGGCATGGAGATGTATTCACAGGTTGAGCAGAGGGAAAAAAGCTATGGTGAATACAGAGGCATTGAGATGGACTGCTCAGAAGCTATGGGCACGAGCCGCGACAGTTTTTGCGCCGTGGACTCATACATAAGGGATTTCATAATGCTGACGGAGAACGCTTTCCTTATTGTGGACAGAGCCTATCTTCCGAATCCCGGTAGATTCGATCTGAGATTCCACACCTTTACAGCGGTGAAAAAGGGTGAAAAATGCGTTGTTCTCTCTGGAAAGACCGGCAGGAAGATAAAAATATCCTTTGACGCGACGAAGCAATGTCTGCTGCTTATAGGACTTGACACCCCAACTAAGCCTAAAGAGCCCAGCAAAGTGATAAGATTCGCCTCCGAGCTGCTCCATAAGGATATTGTCTATGCCACACTTCTCTCCACCGACCTCAATTCCTCCTTAAAACTATGTGATGAGGGGATAGAGGCTGTTATAAACGAAAAAACACACATTGTAAAACTATAAAATGAGGTATATGTATGAGCTACATTAATCCCGCCCCCATTAAGAGTGACGGTTATCGCACTCCTGAGACGGAGCGTATTTACAAAATGCTAATGCGGTTCATCAAATTTCCAGCGGCAAGGTTTCACCTGTGGGACGTTCGTCCAAACTGCGGATATTTCTTCACCGGCTGCCACTGGTACGGCACCGATCAGAACGAAATGGCGCTGATCACCGCGTTTTTGGCAAAATATGGCGACTACGATGAAGAGCTCGCCGAAGTTTTCCGTGAAAAAGTACATGATATGGCAATACGTACCCTTCGCTATTCCTGCTTCACCCACGACACCGGTCCCGAGGACTGCATACGTGTTATGGGCAGAACCAAGCAACAGGCCGGCACAAAGTGGGGCGGCAACTATGTGTCCTGGCCCGGACTGAGGAGCAAGTTCTTCCAATCCTCTCAGGTGGGAGTGAGCATTTCCTATTTCGGACTCGCGGCCTGGATTCTCTGGGAGGATCTGGACGAGGAAACAAGGCAGATGGCATACAACGTCATAACCGACTACGCGAGGCGCTGGGCGCAGGAGGAGTCCCGCGACGGAGTGCATTTTGATACCCAAGCGGAGGAGAACGGCTGGACAGGCTTGGGTATCTTCACCGCAGCTGCCATTTTCCCCGATGATCCGGAGGCGAAAACCTGGAGAGAGGGCGCGATACGCTGGATTCTCGACGCTGCGACAACACCTTTGGATATGTATTCCAGGAGGAAGCTTTCCGACGGCACTCCGCTTCGTTCAATAATCGACCACATCACAATCCACCCAGACTACACCACTGAAAATCACCGCGTTGTACATCCCGACTATCTCAATGCCCCGTTGGTGTTCCGGGCAAGAATGAATCTCTTCTCTGCCCTCTCAGGCGCGGGAAGCTTCCCGGGAATTGAGCATAACTGGGAAAATATCTACGGCAATGTCTTCAAACCATGCGCCTCCTTTGAAGGGGGAGCCATTCCCATCCAGTCTCAGGACTGGTGGTATTATAAGATCCATGAGGTGGTTGTCACCCACACTGCCTCAAGGCTCCTGTTTAACGACCCCTACGGTGCGCTGCTGGAAAAGAAATGCCTCGACACCCTTGAAGCCACTCAGCTGGGACACAGCGAGGGCACATTCATGGCGGAAAACACGGATGAGTGTATTATTTCCAGTTCTTACCAAATCCTCAGTGATTTTGAGCCCCATGTTGCGGTATATCTGACCATTGTATACCTTTATCATATGTGCCTCGGCGAAGGAGTCAAACCTTCTGCCCCGGAGGAATTTGAGTCTGCCCTTGGCGGAGTCAGAAACTACCCCTTCGGTGGAAGCGTTATAAAAAGAGGTGAGCGTTCTTTCTCCGCGTTCACCCACAGAAACTGCCCCATCGCTTTCACCCTGCCTGAGGACAAGATGTGGACAATCACCGTCCCTCCCTGTTCCGCCTTCGGCTGCATGAAGTTTAAGGACGACTGCTCCGAAGACTACGCCCTTTCCAATCAGGAATATATCAGATATTCGGAAAACACCAGAATCTACCACGATAAGAACAATTTTGCCGCCTCCGCCACCATAGACAGGGGGCTTGGGAGAATCAAACAGGATGTGTCCTTTATTACGCTGCCCGATGAAAGCACAGTATATTTCCGCCGGGTAAGAGCCATTGAGAACTGCTCCCTTGAATACTTCACATCGGGGCTTGTGGGCATAAGGAATGAGTATTATGTAAATCTGCCGCAGCATGCCGCAGGTTACCGCATGCTGACGGTAGGTGACAATCCCCCGGAAAAGAAGGAAGGTTATGTCGGCGGAGATGACGTGATAAGCGATTATGAAGCCGCGCCCTATGTTGCCCTTGATGACAAGATATCATATCTCCTTCACGGCAGCAACGGTGTGAGATATGTATCCCATCACAATTACCCCAAGTGGAAGGGAATAGAGGATTTCCTTGTGCTTGACAACTACGGTGAAGTTAATCTCAAGAAGGGCGAGCAGCTTCCGCTGTTCCTGCAGATCTCCCTTCCGAACAAGGATATTGAATACGCGAAGGCTGCATATAAGGACTTTTACGTGTCGAAGGAAGGCTCCATTGACGCCTGCATACTCTCTGACAGGCTTATATACTCATCCTTTATCAACACAAGATCCAATTTATCGTGCGTTTTTGAGCTTGACCGCGAGAGAATACCCCTTTTTGAGGGAAGCGCAAGCTACAGAAACGGCAAATACACCTGTTCTCTTGCCGTTGAGCCAAGGGGCTGCGGATTCAAGGATTGCACCGGGTATGCGGACGGGGGAAGAGACTTCGACTCTGTTGTACTGCCTGACGGTACCGTACTTATCAGATACGCCGGAGAAACGGATTACCATGACATGAAAGAGGGAGAGAAAAAATGAGCTACATAAATCCTGTACCGATAATGCGCCGGGGACATGATACCCCCGAGATGAGCAGAATATACGCTATGATGCTCAAGTTCATCAAGTTCCCCTGCAAATACTTCCAACTGTGGAACGTGCGTCCAAACTGCGGCTATTTCTTCACAGGTTCCCACTGGTACGGAGCTGATCAAAACCAAATGGCGTTTATCACTGCTTTCATGTCCAAATACGGAGACTTTGACGAAGAACTGGCGGGCATCACAAGGGAAGAAATCCGGGACATGTGCATAAAAACCATCCGCTATTCCTGCTTCACCCACGATACCGGTCCCGAGGACTGCGTTCGTGTTATGGGCAGAAACAAGCTCCAGTCCGGCACAAAATGGGGCGGCAATTATGTGCCTTGGCCCGGGCCGAGAAACAAGTTCTTCCAGTCCTCCCAGGTAGGGGGAAGCATCACCAGTTTAGGCTTTGCTGTATGGATAATGTGGGAGGATCTTGATGAGGAAACACGGCAGATGGCCTATAACGCCATAACCGACTATGCGGAGCGCTGGGTTAACTATTAGCCCCGCGACGGCGTTTACTATAATACCCAGGCGGAGGAGAACGGCTGGACAGCCATGGGTCTTTTTACCGCCGCTTGCCTTTTCAGAGACGATCCCAGAGCGCCGGCTTGGAGGGAAAGCGCCATATGCTGGCTCCTTGACTCCGGCATGACGCCCCTCGACAGGGTTTCCTCAAGGGTGCTCTCCGACGGCAAACCTATCGGCAGCAAAGTGGGACATATCACAATCCAACCGGACTTCACCGCGGAAAACCACGGAATAGTACACCCTGATTACCTTGGCGCTCCCTTAGCTTACCGCGCGCAATTTATCCTTTTCTCTAAGCTTGCGGGAGACACCGGTGAAATCCCTGGGATTTTTATAAACTGGGACAATATCTACAACAAAGTGTTCAAGGTATGCGCCTCCGCAGACGGCGGAGTGGTGCCCATCCAGTCCCAGGATTGGTGGTATTACAGGATTGGGATGCTGAACATCCACATCGCCACAAAGCTTTTGTTTGACGACCGCCATGCGGCGCTGCTTGAGAAGAAATGTCTCCATGTTTTAGAGACTACCCAGGCGGGACACGACAACGGCACCTTCATCGACAATGAACCGGACAAGTGCATTGTGTCAAATGATTTCCAGACACTGACAGATATGGAGCCTTCATTTTGCAGCGCGCTGGCAGTCGCCTGGTTGTGGTACATGGTTGGAGGCGAAGGCGTAACCCCTGTGAACTGCGAAGAGTATGAGGCAGATATCTGCAGGGTAAAGCACTACCCTCACGGCGGTACCGTCCTCCAAAGGACAAAAGACGCATTCAACGCTTTCTCCTATAGAAACTCCGCTATTGCTTTCTCATTGCCGAAGGACAAGCTCTGGACAATAACCGTTCCCCCCTGCTCTACCTTCGGCGCCATGAAGTTCAAAGACGATTGCTCCGAAGACTACGGACTTTCCAATCAGGACACAATAAGATACGTGGAAAATCTCAGGGTCTATGACGATATTGACACCTTTGCCGCCGCAGCTTCCATCAATAGAGGTCTCGGAAAAGCGCGTCAGGATGTGGCGTTTGTAAGCCTTCCCGACGGTGTCGCCGTGTATTTCTCAAGGGTGAAAGCAGTAAAGGACTGCAGCATCGAAAGCTACACCTCAGGACTGACGGGAGTCAGGAACGAATATTATAAACTTATGCCCGAATTCGCCAAGGGCTACCGCAATATTTATGTCGATGACAGAGAGCCCGTGAAAATGGAAGGCTACATCGGCGGTGAGGACATAATTACCGACTTCGGCAAGGCGCGCTTCGTTGCGATTGACGACAAAATCTCGTACATACTCCACGGCGGCAACAACGTTCGCTACATAAGCCATCATCACTACCCGAAATGGAAAGGTATTGAGGATTTCCTTGTGCTGAACTATATGGAAAACGTAGAGATGAAGGCGGGAGACGAGCTTCCTCTCTATGTTCAGGTATGTCTGCCAAACGAGAATATAGAAAAAGCAAGGGAGAAACGTTTGTATGTATCCTGCGGAGGGAACACCGATGGGGTCATTCTGGGAGACAGGTTTATTTTCTCATCTCTGCTTCCGTCGGAAGGACTTTCCGAGACTTCGTTCCGGATTGAAGCCGGGGAAGTGCCGCTGTTTGAGGGCAGCGTAAGCTTCAGAGACGGTATCTATACCCATTCCCAGACCCTTCCCGTCAGAGGCTGCGGAGTAAGGACAGCGCTGGCAAAGGTCAAAACCGACAGAAACTTCGACGCCGTTGTTCTGCCCTGCGGCAACACGCTTATCCGCTTTGAGGGAGAAAACACATACCACTCCCTGTAAAGCACGGCAAATAGAATAACAGCTCCGCCCGAAAGGAGTGATTCCCTTCGGGCGGAGTTTCCTTCTGTTGTTTTTTCATCTTTTTCATATTCATAAAATCTTAATCCGTTCCCTACTTTACCCTTAAGAGATATATGCTGTATAATATATCACGAAAGGAGGGGGATCAGAAATGTACAACATACTTATCTGCGATGACGAAAAAGATATTGTCAACGCTTTGAAAGTCTACCTTGCCGACCCGGCGTATGTACTGTTTGAGGCTTATAATGGCAAAGAAACGATAGATATTGTGTCAAGGGAAGATATACATCTGGTGCTTCTCGACATCATGATGCCCGTGATGGACGGTATAACCGCCATGGCAAAGCTCAGGGAGATATCAAACGTGCCGATTATCCTTCTTACAGCCAAGAGCGAGGACACAGACAAGATTCTCGGTCTCAACGTGGGAGCGGACGACTACATTACTAAGCCCTTCAATCCCGTGGAGGTGGCGGCAAGAGTACGCTCCCAGCTTCGCCGTTATATGCAGCTTGGAGGTGGAAGCATTAAGCCATCGGTACTGACGGTGGGGAGTATAACGCTGGACGACGCGTCGAAGGAGGTCACCCTTGACGGTGAGCCGGTATCCGTCACTCCAACGGAGTTCGAAATCCTGAAGCTGCTCATGGAGAGCCGGGGACATGTGTTCTCCCCAAAGGAAATTTATCGCAGGATATGGCAGGAGGAACCCTATGGCAGCGACAACACCGTGGCTGTTCATATCCGCCATCTCAGAGAGAAGCTTGAAATCAACCCCGCGGAGCCAAGATATTTGAAAGTTGTGTGGGGACAGGGCTATAAAATCGAGGGAGGAAGAAAAAAATGAAAAACTTTTTGTGTACAGTACCGGGAAAAACAATCCTATTTATGCTCACTATAATTTTTGCCGCAATGTTTTTAGTATCCGTCCTTGCAGCGGTAGTTATGACGGACGCAGACTTCTACACTCTGACGGAGAGAGAAATTATTCAGAACATGACAGACAAAGGCGTGCTCCCCGAGCTTGCGGAATTTATGTTTAAGCTTCGTTACATCGTATATTTCATCGCCCCAGGCGCTCTCATCGCCGGTATTGTCAGCTTTGTCGCCCTCATGTGCGCCGTGGCAAGAAGGCCGGGAAGCGAGGAGATTTATCCCGGACCTCTCTGCCGCTTGCCAGCGGATGTGCTGCTTGCCGGAGTTATGATTCTTCTTTTTTCTACGTTCCTTGTGTGCTACAACGTAAGAATCATAGACGATTTCGTTCAGCTTATCCTTATCTTCGTTTTTATTATCCTGACCTCGATTATCCTTCTGGGCGCCTGTGTAAGCTTTGCAGGTATGGCAAAAAGCGGTGTTCTTATTAAAAACACAATCACATGGCGATGCCTGAGACTCCTTTGGAGACTGATAAAATGGATTTTCTACGTGCTTGCCTCCATCCCGCTTGTATGGCGCACTGCGCTTATAGTTTTCATTGTCAGCTTTGCTGAACTCATCGCTCTTAGCGGCACTCACTACAGGAATATCGGACTTGTCATCTCCCTTTGGTTTATTGAGAAACTGATCCTGGTGCCTGTGATACTATATATCTCCATCGCTCTACGTAAACTTCAGAAGGGCGGCGAGGCTTTAGCCTCCGGCGACCTTAACGCCGCGGTTGACACTAAATTTCTCCTGTGGGATTTTAAGCGTCACGGCAACAACCTCAACAGCATCGGTGTTGGTATGACAAAGGCTATTGAGCAAAGAATGAAAAGCGAGCGGATGAAAACGGAGCTTATCACAAACGTATCCCACGACATAAAAACTCCCCTCACATCTATTATCAACTACTCGGACCTCATCATGAAGGAGGAGTGCGACAATCCGAAGATAATCGAATACTCCGAGGTGCTCCACCGCCAGTCCCAGCGGCTCAGGAGACTTACAGATGATCTGGTAGAGGCTTCAAAGGCCTCAAGCGGCGCAATGGATGTCACCCTCACCCCCTGCGAAGTGGGCACGATCCTCCTTCAGGCGGCGGCGGAATATGAGGAAAGGCTTGCCATGAATGACCTCAGCCTCGTAACCACACTTCCGGAAGAGACAGTGACAATCCTGGCGGACGGAGCGAAACTGTGGCGGGTACTTGACAACATCATGTCAAACGCCTGCAAATACTCCCTTCCCGGCACAAGAATCTATCTGACCCTTGAGAAAACAGATAAAACTGCCGTTATTACCCTTAAAAATATCTCCTCCAAACCTCTGAATATAACCGCGGAGGAACTCATTGAGAGGTTCGTAAGAGGCGACGCCTCAAGAAACACAGAGGGCAACGGTCTTGGGCTTTCAATCGCCAAGAGCCTGACAGAGCTTCAGAAGGGATATCTGGGCGTGACTATCGACGGGGATCTGTTCAAAGTAACCATTAAATTCAGGGCTGAATAAAAAAACCTACCCGAAATGAATCGCTTCGGGTAGATTTTTTGCTTTTATGTATGTTTACTTCTTGCCGAACAGGCCGCCCAACGCGCCGCCTATGCTGTCGAGCTTTATTTTCGCCTTTATGCCGTCAACAACAGAGTTTATCTTATCATCGGGGAGGTCAACGCCGATGAGTTCCTCAACAACAGCGACCGGCTCTTCCTTGAATTTTGCCATAAGCTCTTTGTCGGAGGTCAGCTTTTTTACGATTTCTTCGATTTTTGTTTTGATATCCATTTATCAGTATTCTCCTGTCTGAATTTTATGGGATAATTATATACCGAATATATCTACAAGTCAATATTATCCTTGCATTTCACCTTAAATATGGTAAAATATAAGTACAGCGGGGTTTTCCCCTGATTCTTATGAGGAGGAACAATAATATGAAAATCGGCGCAATGGTAGAATCCTTCCGTCTCGGCTTCCGCGGCGGTGTAGAAAAGGCTGCCGCCTTAGGTTGCAGCGGCGTACAGGTATACGCCACAACTTCCGGAATACTGGCAATCGATCAGATTACCGATGCAAAGGCAAAAGAGGCTCTTGATATTGTCAAGTCCAACGGTCTCGTTTTCTCCGCGCTCTGCGGCGACTTCGGTTGCGGTTTCGACGATCCCGAACGCAACCCGGAGATGATAGAGAAGTCCAAGCGTGTACTTGAGCTTGCAAAGAAGCTGGGGTGCGACATCGTAACCACCCATATACACAAGGTGCCCGTTGAGGAGTGCGCCTATAAAGAGGTTATGCGCAAGGCATGCCGTGAGCTCGCCTTGTTTGCCGACTCTATGGACGCAAGTTTTGCCCTTGAAACAGGTCCCGAGCCCGGCGAGGTGCTCTGCGATTTCCTTGACAGTCTTGGAGCCGGCGGCGTGCGCGTAAACTTCGACCCGGCGAACCTTGTAATGGTTGCGGGCGACCGTCCGGAGAACGCCCTCAAGTATCTTGGAAAATACGTTGTTCATACCCATGCCAAGGACGGTATCAAACTTGTAAAACCCGCAGAGGGTGAGGTCATCGTGGGCGCCGAAGCTCAGGAGCATGCGGAGCTTGCGAGGATGGGCCGTGAATACCTTGAGCTTCCCTTAGGCAAGGGCGACGTAAACTTCGACATTTATCTTCCGGCGCTGGCTGCCACAGGCTTCGACGGTTTCCTAACCATAGAGCGTGAGTGCGGCGACAATCCGGAAGAGGATATCGCTCTTGCGGTCGAATTCCTGCGTGAAAAGCTCAAGAAATTCAATCTTGCCTAAACAGTGAAGCTGCTTATTGCCTCCGATATACACGGAAGCGAAAAATACTGCCGGGCTTTGATTGATGAGTACAATTCCCGTGATTATAACGCTCTTGTGCTTCTCGGGGATATCCTCTATCACGGTCCTAGAAACGACCTGCCGGAGGAATACGCTCCGAAGGAAGTCTTTGAGCTTCTCACTCCCATTTCCGACAGCATTCTTGCCATAAGGGGCAACTGCGAGGCGGAGGTGGACGATGTGGTGCTCCCCTTCCCTATATCCGCCATGTACGCCGTGATATACGATGGGTGCGTAACGATGTACCTCTCCCACGGTCACAGGGAGCTGCCAAAGCTCAAAAGGGGCAGCGTATACCTTACGGGGCATACCCATATCCCGAAAGCTGAATGGGATGACGAAAGGCTGTATCTCAACCCCGGCTCTGTATCAATCCCCAAAAACGGCACGCCCCATAGCTTCATGAGATATGAAAACAGAGTTTTCACCTGGCATGATATTGTCACGGGAGAGGAATATATGCGGCAGGAGATAAAGTAAACATGAAAAAAGCCCGAATGGACAGGCTCCGTTCGGGTTTTTTTGAGCAGCAGAAAGTATCTGATGAGACATGTAAATAATAAGTCCTTCGTAAAAATCCGTCAATAAAGCTTGATAATCGGATACGGTTGTGTTACCATTGCCTTATCCGGTAATGTCTGCAAAAGCATAGGCATTAATGCAGACTACACTAGCTTTAAGGAACAAATATTATTGTTCACATAGCAATGTCCTCAATACCGAGCCTTACGGAATGTAGATTTGCAGCTATTGATTAAGTTCGGATAGTATTGAGGTTTATAGCTACGGCAATATAATAACCAGCAAAACTGTAATATGTATCCTATGTTCTTTACGATTGCTGTGGATTGGAGGGCGTTAATAGCACAGTTAGCGGTTTCTCAAAACCGTTGGTGCTGAAAGCATATGGGATTTACTGTTTATGAAGTGGTACCAATAAGGAAAAACTGTTAAATCCAATATTAAGATTAGAAAAGCTAATTTAGTTATATTTCTAGGAGGTTATGTAAAATGACTTTACAGCAATTAAAATATGTTATTACTATTGCAGAATGCGGTTCGATTACTTCCGCAGCGCAAAAACTTTTTGTGTCACAACCAAGTCTTTCAAATTCCTTGTCAGAACTTGAAAAAGAAATGGGGATCACTATATTTTACCGCAACAATAGAGGCGCTTATCTGTCAGAAGAAGGCTCTAAATTTCTTTCTTATGCTCGACAGGTCATAGAACAAGCGGAACTCTTAGAACAGCAGTACAAAGAGAAAGAACCTATCCGCCGTGTATTCTCTATATCAGCACAGCATTATGCTTTTGTAGTAAACGCATTTGTTGCACTAGTTAAGGAGTATGGCAAGAACAAATATGAGTTTACTCTAAGAGAAACTAGAACCCATGACATTATTGAAGATGTGAGGACCTCACGCAGTGAACTCGGTGTTCTCTTTTTGAGTAAATTTAATCGCGAGATTATTTTGCGCATTATTCACACAGCTGATTTAAAATTTATTCCACTTTTTATTGCTACTCCACATGTTTTTGTAAGTCATAAAAATCCTCTTGCAAAAAAGAAGTTTGTGACACTTGATGATTTAAAAGAATTTCCCAGGCTTACCTATGAGCAGGGCATTAATAATTCTTTCTACTATTCCGAGGAGCTTCACAGCATTGAGGAAAGTCCCAAAGGGATTATTGTAACTGACCGTGCTACTCTCTTTAATCTTCTGATAGGTCTTGAAGGATATACAATATCCTCAGGCATTTTAAGCAGTGATCTAAATGGAACCAATATTGTATCCATTCCTCTTAAAAGTGATGAAATCATGGAAATAGGTTATATAGCTCCTACATACAAACCGTTAGGTTCAGTTAGCGAAAGATATATTGAGCATCTTAAAAACTATATTGATAGTTATCGGTCATAGTTTTTAGCTATTGACAAGTATAAAAAACAAATATTAACACATATCAGTCTTCTCGTGCTATACTGTATAGCAAGTCCAGGGAAAGTTTTATTCCTTGTATAATGTAATCTATGTTAGGGAGATATGTTTATGCGTACAGCTGTCATTGGATATCCGAGAGTTGGAACTTTCAGAGAGCTTAAATTTGCCACGGAAAAATATTTTAGAAAAGAAATTTCTGCTGATACTCTAAAAAATACAGCAAAAGGGATCAGAAAAAATCAATGGCTTCATCAAAAAAAGTCTGGCTTGGATTTTATACCATCAAATGATTTTTCATTCTATGATAATCTATTAGATGCGGCGGTGCTTTTTAATATCGTACCCAAGCGTTATTCTTTATTAGGGCTGTCAACTATCGACACCTATTTCGCAATGGCAAGAGGCTATCAGGGCGAAGCAGGAGATGTAAAAGCACTAGAAATGAAAAAGTGGTTCAACACTAATTATCACTATATGACGCCAGAAATTGATGATGAAAATGAACTGACACTTGTGGGCACAAAGCCTTTTGATGAGTATGAGGAGGCAAAGGGAATTGGCATTAACACAAAGCCGGTTGTAATTGGAGCATTTACTCTATTGAAACTTCTGAGATATGTTGGGAACAAAACAGCAGAGGATTATATTGGAGCTGTAATCAAAGCATATTCAGAGTTGCTTTCAAAATTCAATGGACTTGAAGCTGAATGGGTGCAGTTTGATGAACCGTATTTGGTTTATGATTTGACCAAAGAGGATGTTAAGCTTTTTGAAAAACTGTACAATGGCATTCTTTCAGCTAAAGATGATGTAAAGGTTTTATTGCAGACTTATTTTGGAGATATCCGTGACTGTTATAGCAGTGTTATCTCCCTTAACTTTGATGGTATTGGTCTTGATTTTGTTGAAGGAAAAGAAACGCTTGATCTTGTGGAAAAACAAGGTTTTCCAAGTGACAAAGCTCTCTTTGCTGGAATCATAAATGGTAAAAATATTTGGAAAAATAATTATAAAAAAACATTAACAATACTTGATACACTGAAGGAAAAAGGGGTTAATACAATAATCAGTACGTCTTGCTCACTTCTTCATGTTCCATACGCATTAAAAAATGAAACCAAGATACCTGAAAAATATGCAAAATATTTTGCCTTTGCAGAGGAAAAGCTTGAGGAACTGGCTGAGCTAAAAATGTTATCAGAATGTGACTATTCCAAAGCAGAAGTTTTTTTAGCTAATACTGTGCTGTTGGGAAACAGACCGGATTGTAATGACAAGGCTGTTCAAGATAGGGTCAGAAAAATCAGAAACAGTGATTTTATAAGACTTCCTGAATTTTCCGCAAGACGAAAGATTCAGAAAGAGGAATTTCAATTACCTGTTTTTCCAACAACCACAATTGGTTCTTTCCCGCAAACTACCGATGTGAAGGCGAACCGCGCTGCATTTAGAAACGGCAATATCGATGAGGAACAATACATAGAATTCAATCGTAAAAAAATTGCAGAATGCATAGCAATGCAGGAAGAAATAGGACTTGACGTATTGGTTCACGGCGAATTTGAAAGAAATGATATGGTAGAATATTTTGGTGAACAGCTGAACGGTTTTCTATTTACTGAGAAGGCATGGGTTCAGTCTTATGGTACCCGATGTGTCAAGCCTCCAGTTATTTGGGGAGATATTTCTAGAAGTAAGCCAATGACAGTAGCTTGGTCGGTTTATGCGCAAAGTCTTACTGATAAGCCTATGAAGGGTATGCTTACAGATCCTGTGACAATTTTAAACTGGTCTTTTCCCCGTGAAGATATATCTCTAAAAGAAAGTGCTTATCAAATTGCTTTGGCAATTCGTGATGAAGTACTTGATTTGGAAGCGAATGGTATTCGTGTGATTCAAGTTGATGAAGCTGCTCTACGTGAAAAGCTGCCTTTGAGAAAAAGTGATTGGCACAACGAATATCTTAACTGGGCTATCCCTGCATTTCGTCTTGTTCATAGCGGTGTAAAAGCGAAAACACAGATTCACACACATATGTGTTATAGCGAGTTTACCGATATTATTAAGGCAATTGACGATATGGATGCTGATGTGATTACCTTTGAAGCTTCTCGTTCTAATTTACTTATACTGGATTCTTTGAAGGAAAACAATTTCAAAACCGAGGTAGGTCCAGGTGTTTACGACATTCATTCTCCAAGAGTGCCGTCTGTTAAAGAGATTAAATCTGCTCTTCATAAGATGCTTGAAAGAATCACGCCTGAAAAGCTATGGGTAAATCCTGACTGCGGACTAAAAACAAGAGGAGTTGTTGAAACGACTGCAAGTCTTATAAATCTTGTAGAAGCAGCAAAAGAATTACGTAATGAAAACAGTTGAATTATTCAAAAAAAGACAGTGCTGTCCTATGAAGTATTTCTTCCCAAACAAACATCGCCAATTAACACAATATACGATACTTTAAGTGAACTGAAAGAATTGTCTCCTAATTTTATCAGTGTGATTTACGGTGCCGGCGGAAGTAAAAGTAATAATCAATCCCTTGAAATTGCTTTAGCGATCAAAAACTATGGAATTGAAAGTGTTTCGCATCTGCCGTGTATTGGATTATCAAAAGAAGACGTATCAGCAAAGCTTGAAGAATTTAAGCGAGTAAGAATAGAAAATATTTTAGCTTTGCGGGGAGATATTCCCAATGAAGGCTGTATCCAAGGAGATTTTAAATATGCTTCTGACCTCATTGCTTTTATCAAATCACATTGAGATTTTAATATCATAGCAGCTTGTTATCCGGAGGGGCATGTTGAATCAGAAAGTAAATTAGAGGATATCCGTAATCTTAAACGTAAAGTTAATGCTGGAGCAAATCATCTCATCACACAGCTTTTTTCGATAATGAATTTTTTATTCCTTTATAGAACGTTGCCAGCTTGCAGATATCAATGTCCCAATTCAAGCAGGAATCATGCCTGTAATAAATAAAAAGCAGACAGAAAAAATGGCTTCTTTATGTGGAGCTACTGTACCGAAAAAGATCTCTAAAATGATGGAACGATATGAAAATAATCCCCTTGCAATGCGAGATGCGGGCATTGCATATGCAATAGACCAGATTGCAGACTTAATTGCACAGGGCGTTGACTGACGGGATTCATCTTTATACAATGAATAACCCATATATTGCTCGAAAAATACATGAAGCTATTCATAATTTGATTTAGTGACATCTCCCTTTATCCTAAAACAACTTGTGTATTATAGCTTAATTTTGACTAACATGTTTCTACAAATAACAGCATATTTTGGATATGTTCTCCAAAACGCTTCACTATCACATGTGGAGGCTGTATTATTGATGTCAAGGATTGAAGATAAAGTGCTTTAAAGGTGATATTGTCACGGGAGAGGAATATATGCGGCAGGATATAAAGTAAACATGCGCAGATTGTAAAATGAAGATGCAATAGTAAAATTGTACAACTAAGGCTGATGTCTAACAAAAGAAGCAAATTCGAGCACAGTA
>JAAZBA010000105.1 GCA_012514045.1 Clostridiales bacterium
AAAAAATTTCGCTGTGGGAGTCAGGATCGAACATTTAAAGGAGCACATTAACCGCATTCAGTATGGCGCCTTCGCGTCCCGGCTGCCTGCCGCGGACTACAAGTTCAACGTGTTCCTGCCTGACGGCAGAGGGGTTTATACTTTCTGCATGTGTCCCGGAGGAAAAGTAGTTCTCTCCTCAAGTGAAGAGGGTATGATTGTTACAAACGGCATGAGCGACCAGG
Organism: Clostridiales bacterium; assembly: GCA_012514045.1. Classification (GTDB taxonomy): domain Bacteria; phylum Bacillota; class Clostridia; order Oscillospirales; family QAMX01; genus JAAZBA01. Next base: position 225 of record JAAZBA010000105.1, read on the forward strand.
CAAGAGATGATATAAATTCAAACAGTGCATTGCTAATAAACGTTGACGAGCGTGATTTTCTTCCCTTTGAGGGAGTGCTCGCCGGTATGGAGTACCAGAGAAGTCTCGAAAGAACATCTTACCGCCTTGCCGGATCGTACAAAGCTCCTGCCGCGAGACTTGAGGATTTTCTCAAGGGAAGGGAGACCTCCGGCTTTGGCGAGGTGCTGCCTTCAATCCTTCCCGGCACAGTCATGTGCTCTCTTGATGAGATACTTCCTCGGCGTATATGTTCCGGACTCAGGGAGGCCATTCCCCTGCTTGACAGGAAAATGCAAGGCTTTATGTATCCCGACGCGGTGCTCACCGCCGCCGAGACAAGAAGCTCGTCTCCCGTGCGCATAACAAGAGGCGAAAGTTTTGAGTCTGTATCACTCCGTGGGCTCTATCCCTGCGGAGAGGGAGCGGGATACGCGGGAGGTATAATGTCTGCCGCAGCAGATGGTATTCGCTGCGCCGAAGCTATATGCGCCTCTGTTCATTAAGTCTCAGCTTATTTAATCGTGATGCTTATACCAACTCTACAGGAGTAATAGTACATTGAATTCACAGGATAAAAAATACGCCATAGCAGCAAGCGTTTTGGCGTTTGGTATATTGATTCTTGCGTCTGTCTTTTTCGTTTTTTCCGGTCTCTTTTCTGACTGTTTCGGTAAAAAAGCAAAGGCGCAAACAGTATTTCTCAGCCCATCCACACAGTATCTGAATCTCTATCGTGACGGAACCACCACCGAAGGAGACAGCATGAATGTTATTGCTGATCGTCTTGAGGCTATGTTCCCGGAGGATTTCACTATTTACCGAAACAATTCCGAGGGTACGCTTGCAGACGCCATTGAGCTTTCGAACAGTCTGAACACAGAAATTCATGTGGCTATACACTCCAACGCCTCCGGTACCGGTGAAGGCGGTGTCAGAGGCTGCGAGATATGGATACCCCGTGGACACCGGGAAAGCCGGACTCTGGCGAAGGCTGTGTATCGTCACCTTGAAAAGCTGACTCCCGTCGAGGACAGAGGGCTCAAGGAGACAGAGTCATTGGCGGAGCTTGTAAAAGTGAATTGCACCAGAATTCTGATTGAAGTGGACTTTCACGACGACGAGGATGGCTGCGAGTGGATCAAGAGCCACTACGATGAGATCGCACAAGCTATATATGACGGCATTTGCGACTATTACGGTTTAAAGTAATCTGGCTATATCCATAAGCTCTCTGCTTCTCTCCTTGAGGAATTCCATCGCTTCCCGGTTTCTGCAAAGAAGCTTGCCCGCAAGCCTTACTCTGCGGCGGAAGGATCCTTCTATTGTTTCGCTTTCCGGATCAGCAAGTGGACATATTCTTATGGCTCTTATGTCAAAGGGAGCTGTCACCTTTGCTTTCCCGCTCCTGTTGTATATGGTAGTGACGGGGAATATGGGGAATATTCTGCAGGAGAGAGGACGAACTCCTCTTTCACAGCTTCCGGAGCATACCACAATACCAGCGTCTCCCTCCAGAATATCGAACGTATGCCGGTTGCGGTTTGTTGCTAAATGCTCCTTTTCGCCGGGAAACAACCACATACCGCTTCCGCTGTCACCCTTGCAGCAGGCGTTGGAGCAAAGCTTTCCGCAGTCTGATTTAAGAGGGGTGGCGTCACAAATTGTTTGATACACTCTCCTCAGCAATACTTTTCGCATGATTATACCTCGCAGAAATAATACTTGATAATTTTATTTATCTGTGTTATAATGTACAGGCTTTAAAAGCAAGCGGTCTTTGACAGGGCCGCACTAGCCGGGGAGTTAGCGGTGCCCTGTACCTGCAATCCGCTACAGCAGGGGTTATAGACTCATATGAGGGAATATAATGTGCTGACTACTGGAGCGCGAAAGCGGCGATGAGGAGTCGGTCTTGCGCAACATAGCGCCGTGAACCATGTCAGGCGGGGAACCGAGCAGCATTAAGCGGATAGTCTGTGTGTGCCGCGAGGGTGCCGACTCCGAGCAGGCTACGCGCATACCGGGCATATTGTATTTTCGACATGAGTTGTGCTGTCCTGTCAAGGATCGCTTTTCATTATATCGTAAAGGAGGATCGCCGTTATGAGTCAGCATCAGGCGTTATACAGAAAATATCGTCCCCAACGCTTTGAGGACGTCTACGGTCAGGAGCATATAACCTCCACCCTTGTAAATCAGCTTATCTCCTCACAGGTTATGCATGCCTATCTGTTTACAGGCACCCGAGGCACCGGTAAAACCACCTGCGCCAAGCTTCTTGCACGGGCAGTCAACTGCGAGAACCCGGTAAACGGCTCCCCTTGCAACGAGTGCGAAGCCTGTCGGGCTATTCTTGATGGGCGTTCTACCGATGTCACAGAGCTTGACGCCGCTTCAAACACCGGCGTTGACAATATCAGGGCAATACTTGATGAGACCTCCTACCCACCGTCAGAGCTTAAAAAACGTGTTTACATCATTGATGAAGTCCATATGCTCTCCATAGGCGCTTTCAATGCTCTTCTCAAAACTCTTGAAGAGCCTCCGGAGTATGTGCTCTTTATCCTCGCCACAACGGAAATAAGAAAGGTTCCCGCCACAGTCCTCTCCCGCTGCCAAAGATTTGATTTTCGCAGGATAGACGTTCTTACGCTTGAAAAGAATCTTCGGAAGGTCACCGAAGCCGAAGGCATATCCATCACCCCTGAAGCGATATCCCTTATCGCAAGGCTAGGTGACGGCGCAGTGCGTGACACGCTCTCTATCCTTGAGCGCTGTGTCTCCGATGCGGGAATCAATACCATTGATGCATCTGATATTGAGCGGTTCTTCGGAATCGCCGACTTTGTAAGCGTAATCGAGCTGGCAATGGCGATTTCCCGCTATGACACCGCCTCCGCCTTGCGAACCTTAGCATCCGTATACGAAAGCGGAAGAGATATGCGTTCCCTCGTGACAAATCTTATATCACTTCTTCGGGATATCCTTGTGTACCTCTCCGCGGGAGACAGCGCAGAATCCCTTATGACCTCCTTGGTGGAAATAGACTCTATAAAGGAGCTTTCGGCTGTTTTCACCCACGATCGGCTCATATCCTCCATTGATACTCTCGGAGACGCACTGTCAGAACTCGGAAGAGCTTTAAACCCCAGACTCTCTCTTGAAGTGGCGCTTATTGCGCTTTGCAATCCTTTGTCCACGGTTTCCGGAAGTATTCCCGAGTCGGTGCTTGCAAAACTTGCATCTCTTGAGCCAAGACCTGCTGGTACGCCCGTAAAAACTTCTCCCGCAAAAGCGGAAAAAACTACCCCTGCTCCCCCACCTGAGACAGCCCCGAAAAAACAGGAGCCGGAAACATATGAAAATGAGCTGACGGTGGCGCAGATAAAAGAGCTTGCCGACAGAATAAAACCTCATGCTCCGCGCCTGGCTACAACCTACATACAATCATCCCGGCTTATCCGGGATGACGCAGGCATAATCATAATCGCTGAGGGGGATTTTGAGTATGACGTACTCAACGGCAGCGATGTCAAAAATGTCATAGCTGCCGCTCTTGAGGAGATGTTTGGTATTAAATTTAGAATCACAGTCAAGTGTGGAGAACAGGAAGAGGATCCTTTCAAAGGCTACGATGCTATTATGTCCCAAGCCAAGGAAAAAGGGGTTGAAATCGTTTAGGCCTCCCCTATCCACCTTTCTTCCGTCACCAATTGGACGTTGCATTCAGAGTGCATATTGTATCCTGAATGCAGCGTTTTTTTTACGTCGATTATTCTCTGGTTTTCGCTCCCCCGGAACCGGAGATTCAGGTTTCTCTTTTCTCTTATAAAAGGACCGTCAATTATGACGTCCGCAAGGGATATAAGTCCCTCAATGTCCTTGTCTCCCATGAACATAAGAGTCTCGAAGGTGTATCCTGTATATATCGCAAGCTCCAGCTTTTTCTCCTTTATTCTCTCTGCCAAGGCTTTCAGCTCACGAGCTTGACAGAAAGGTTCTCCTCCCGAGAATGTTACACCTTTGCACAGGGGATTTGAGCAGATTTTCTCAAAAATTTCTTCGGTATCCATATCGTACCCACCGTTGAAATCCCAGGATTCGGGATTGTGACAGCCTTCGCAGCGATGGGGGCAGCCCTGTGTAAAAACCACAGCTCTAATACCAGGTCCGTCGACGATTGAATCGCCGACGAACCCCGCGAGTCTTATTGTTCCCATAATTACATCGAGTGCTTTATTCTATCCCGCTCCTCGGCGCGCTTTGCGTTGTTGAATGAGTCGAGGGTGCCGACGAGATAGCCTGTGATCCTTCTTATGCGCTCAAAACCCACACTGCCCTCGTCCTCATGACGTCCGCACTTGGGGCATTCCTCGCCGATTATGCCGTTGTAGCCACATATAGGATCGCGGTCTACTGGATGGTTGATGGATCCGTAACCTACGCCGGCTT
>JAAZBA010000397.1 GCA_012514045.1 Clostridiales bacterium
GATCTTTCATAACAGTGTAGTCATAGCCCGCGGGAATACCGTTTTGGGTGCAGTGAATAAGCTTATTATCTCCAATGTATAGCATGGTGTGACCATTGCCATTTCGCAGCTCATAGGTGACAATGTCTCCGGGCGTGAGAGAGTTTTTTACTTCCTCAGACAAAGCTTTTATATCCTCTGACGTTTCTTCTCCCGTAAGCTCACGGTATAAAACACAAGGCTTTAGCTGGTCTATCATATGCCATGTAAGAGACGAAGGAAGAATACAGCCGAAGGCTTGATAAAACAGGGAGCAGATAAAACCGGAGCAGTCGAGGAAAAGACTGTAATCGGAGGTGGCAGCTTCGGGAGGCAGCAGGAGCCGCCGTCTCGGAGTCAATTGGAGCACACGATCCATACTGCGCTGGTCGTATCTGATGAAATTCTCTCTGTCAAAATACGCCTCGGCGGTGCAAATCAGAGCCTGAAGTTTTTCCGTCATGATTATTGCTCCTCGTCAAGCTCGTATATATGAATCTTTTTTATTTTCAGTCCCTGCAGCGTTTGATGTCCCTCAAAGCCGCAGCAGTAGGCAAGGAGGATATAATCCTGCTCGGGATGGATGGCTGTATAGCAGTATCCATAACGCGGATCGTCCTCAATAGCCTTCAGATTGCCGAACTCGGGAGCTGAATTGCTGGATGATGCGCCCGATGTGGCGCATATAAGGGGAGTGTTTCCGTTGGAAGTGCCGGCTACTGCGCATACAAGGGGGGTGCGTCCCCATGAAATATACTTTTCTCTGCCGGTGTAGTTTGGAATGGGATTGAATATGGCAAGAATCCTGCCGTCAAGGAGCCTCTTTACGCACATAGGAGAATCGGGACCGGAGAAGAACTGATTGGGATTTACCTCGCCCCAGGTCTCGCCTCCGTTAGTGGAGAAGCTCTCAAATTGGAAGCCGTGGCAGGTCCTTGACCATGCCCACAGGACGTTTGGAGCCAACTCAAGAAGCCCTGTCTCCTGAAGTCCTGTATTGGTACGGGAGAAGGGGAGGGAGATGAAGCTGCCAGTCTTCCGAAAGCTTTTGCCGTCATCGTCGGAAACATAGAAGTGACCGGTGGAAACAGGGTTAAAGGCTTTATGAGGGTCTTTAAAATCGCTGCATGGGAGTGTCTCATGATAGTTTCCGGGGAATATGATTCTGCCGCTTTTGAGCATTATGACACGGTCATTGTTTGTTACGTAATACCCCGGCTCAGGGACACAACAAATGGGCTCCGACCAGGTATTACCCTCGTCAGAGGAGCGAACGAAATTGAGGCGACAGTCGAAATCCCCGGTTTTTCTCAGGAAGAAGAGCCCCACATCGCCGTTTGCCATCCGAAGAAGCGACACACTCATAAGGTTCGTGTCTTCGAGGTTTTTTCTTATCAATGTGCGGCCTTCGCCCCAGGTTTCCCCTTCGTCTCGGGAGAAAATAGCGTAGATTTCAGCGTCTCCGAAGTCCGACCAGCTATTGCCGTGATATCTTGAATAGGCGTACATTATGCTGCCGTCCGCAAGCCTGAGAAAAGCGCCTTCGCTGTTTCGTGGATTGTCGGGACCTGGCTTTAAAAACAACACTTCATGGCCGATAACAGACATATTGCGATACCTCCGCATACATTTATTAACGATATTATACCATAGAGAGGAACGCATTGTAAAGAAAAAAAGCATGAAGAAAATCTAAAATATTTATGCAATGGCTGAAAGAATACACTTGATTTTTCATACACCCTGTGATATAATACGTATAGTGAGTTGATTCTATTAAAAATTAAGGAGGATACATTCATGTCAGGCAAGAAGAAAGCATCCGATTTCCGTTACAATACCGGTGAAGCCAAGGTGCCATGGGCTGCGGTAGGCGAGAACTACAATGCCGAGGATCTTATGGACGTTGTAAAGTTCCTTATGCAGGGCTCCGGAGAAGATTATGAAGCCGCTGTAGCTGCCGTACGCGAGAAGGTAGTTGCTCTTTCCAAGATAAGCTCTCCTCCCGCAAAGCTCTCCCTGGACACAAATGTTGCTCAGGTTGAGGATATGATTGACGAGTATCTTGGCACAGAGGGTTGCGCATTCCTTACAAACTGCACAGCAGCTTTTGAAATCGCCTACAAGTACGCAAACATAAGCCCCGGTGATGAAGTTATCATCCCGGCTATCACATTCATCGCAACAATGGCATATCCTCTCGCCGCAGGCGCGAAGGTCGTATTCTGCGATGTTGATCCCCGCACACTGAACCTCGATCCCAAGGATTTCGAACGCAAGATCACACCCAAGACAAAGATGGTTGTTCCCGTTGACATCGGCGGTTATCCCTGTGAATGGGATGAGATCATGAGAATCGCAAGAGAGCACGACATAGTTGTTCTCGATGATGCTGCCCATGGCTTCGGTGCCGTCTACAAGGGCAAGAAGCTCGGCACGATCGCCGACTTCACCGGCTTCTCTATGCATGAGGTCAAAAACGTAACATCATTCGGTGAGGGCGGTATTATTACCACAACCGTTGACACATTCCGTCCCTACATGAAGCGCGCCCGCTTCTTTGGCACAACCTTTGAGAAGAAGATCAAGGACTGGCTTTACGATGTTGAGTTGCTCCCGGGCAAAAACACTCCATTTGTAGCTCTCAACTACTCCCAGACTGAGCTTCAGGCTGTAGGACTCAAGTCTCAGGTAAAGCGTAACGATGAAATTATTGCCCAGCGCCGCAAGAACGCTGAGTATCTTACAAAACGCTTCGCTGAGAACGATGCAATCATTCCGCAGCTTCTGGATACAGATGATATTAAACCCTCCTACCATCTCTATCAGCTTCAGATTGACCCCGCCAAGGCTGGCGGTGATATCCAGGTGCTTAAGAAGAAGCTCGAAGAGAAGGGCGTAACAAATATTCCCCACTTTGGTCTCCTTTACCGCTTCGACATCATCGCGAAGCTGGGATATGATGTAGACGCTATCGCCGAGAGCTGCCCCAATGCTGAGGAAGTGTTTTATAAGAGATTCACACATCTGCCCATATACGCTCTGTCAGATGATCAATTCGAGTATATGGCTGACGCCATCCTCGAAAGCGTTGCAGAGATGCAGGCAGGCAAGTAAAAGAAATATTGCATACATGGGAGACGTTTTCCTGTTTCAGGAAATCGTCTCCTGTTTTTTAACGTTCGGATTACGAGAAAATAAAGATTTATAACAGAAAAAAGATGTAAAAATTCCGCTATATCTCTTCACAACCTCTTGCGGATGTGGTAAAATATATACTGTATTGTAATACAGTGCGGTAAGTACGGAAATTGGTAGGTATATCTATATGGAGATATTGCAGAGGTTCATCCAGAATTTCATCCTGTGCGTGAAGACTGCATCGATTCTGGATGCACTTGATATAGCGATTGTCGCATTTCTTATCTATAAATTCTTAAAGTTTATGC
>JAAZBA010000141.1 GCA_012514045.1 Clostridiales bacterium
CAAGCAATTTATTCTCATTACCTTTTCGCTATACAAGTAAATAGGTATTAAGAAGCCCAGAACCCTTGCAATTAAAAGGATTCCGGGTAACTCTAAATATACTCTCAAAAAAGCAGACAGTCGTCCCGGAGGGACCAAAGTGACGGCGGTGACGCCGCTCTCAAAGAAGCTGCCCTATCACTATAATTAACCAACTTGATATTGTCACGCTCACGCCCAAATGGATTCCTATAAGTAAGAAGCATAACTGTTACAACACATTTAATCCTAATTCAAAAGGAGCACTTCCAATAAAAAGCCAGAATCCGTCGGTAATAATTCTTGACGGACTCTGGTTCGTATTGATGAGGTTTATAAGTATTTGCTCTTGCCAGCTTAAGAATATATCTCAAGCTATCAACTTCACACTTTATTTGGTCTGCGCTATTGTTTTCATTCAAAAATAGTCTCCCCTTTTTCGAGTAGGGGAATTTCAATGAGGGGAAAGAGATTCCTCTCTCCCCTATACCATTTGCGCTCTTTGCCCTATAACTTCCGGCAGCCGGCGGATGGTGCCATATTCAGTTCCCGGTTGCTTGGTTTCTATAACACCGTCAAAGTATTCTATAAGTATGTCGAGGTTTATTAACTGCCGTCGCCCAATGCGCAGGACGGGTATTTGCCCCCTGGCAATCAGAGTCCGTATGTAGTTTAATGTTATTGGAGTTTCCGGGTCGAGCCGTTTTAACTCCTCAAGGGCTTGAGCGGGATACCTCATTCGTTTCATGCTATCCCCACTCTTTAGTTTAATATTTAATTTATCGTTACTTATCGTAACGGCTATACATTATCACATACATTTTGTATTGTCAATACATATTGCAATATTTTTTTTCATTATTGCTTTATGTATTCATGTGTGGTACTATTATCTTACCAAAGAGGAGGGTAAGCTTATGATAGGTGACAGAATTCAAGCTCTTCGGGAAAGACGCGGCATGACTCAAAGCGAATTAGCTACGGCTATGAGCATAAATATAAACACGCTCGCATCATACGAACGTAATCTTAGAGAACCTAAAATAGAAACCATCCTTGATTTCGCTAAGTATTTTGCCGTCTCAACCGACTACTTACTCGATTATGTGTCTGACATTGAGGCGGATTCTGAATCGGAACTCCCGCTGAGCCAGTATTCGTCCGACGCTATAACAAATATCTATCATAAGCTTAAAAACTTCGCATCGGAGTATGAACTATACAACAGCAACCACCCTGGTCTCCGACAGTATGGTATACTCATACATCTATATAGCTTAATTGATAATTCAATTAATGCGTACAACGAAGTTCTCGATAGCCTAATTCAAGACGAAGATTTAAGTACAATCATTACCTCGTATCGGAAAATAACCAGAGATAACGACTATTCTTTGGATTTGTTTCAGGACCTTGCAAGACAACTGAAAAATAGAGGGAGGAATGGTTAATGGCAACGGCAATAAAGCGCGGAAAGAGTTATAAAATCACAGTCTCTTGCGGTTATAAACCTGACGGTACCCAACTGCGCCATCATATGACTTGGACACCAACAGACGGGATGTCAAATAAACAAATAGAAAAAGAACTTGAACGCCAGAAAGTTCTTTTCGAAGAAAACATCAAAAATGGCATTATACCTGATAGTTCGATATATTTCCAAGATTTCGCGGAAAAATGGCTTTTGGAATACGCCTGTAAAGAACTCAAATTGAAGACTGTTACGGAATATAAAAAGAGACTCCCTCAAATTTACAAGGCTTTTGGTCATATAAGAATGAAGGACCTCCGCACCGAGCATCTTAATGCTTTCTATGCAAACCTATCTGAAACAGGCATCCGAGCCGACAAAAAATACGTTTGTAAAGTCGACCTGCTTGCTACACTTAAGGAACGCAAGATGACCCGTACAGCCTTTGCCGCTGCTTCCAAGATATCTCTTCAGACGGTTCGCTCAATAGCAGACGGAAACAGAATAGATAAAACAAGCGCTGCCGCAGTGAGTAAAATACTCGAAACAGAAATCTCCGATATTTTTACGCAGCAGGAACCCGACCGGCTTCTCTCCCCAAGCACCATATATACATACCACCGACTTATAAGTTCCTGTCTCGGTAAAGCTGTTAAATGGAAATATATGAAGGAAAACCCTGCGATTCAAGCTGAATTACCACGAATGCGAAAAGCAAAGGCAGCTTACCTTGACGAGCCGGACGCGCGACGTTTGCTTGAACTACTACACAATGAGCCAATAAAATACCGCGCCATGGTAACATTAGACCTTATCTCCGGGTTGCGACGCGGCGAGCTCCTTGGGCTAAGATGGAATGATATTGATTTTAAGAACGATATGATTATTGTTGAACAGACCTCGTCATACGTTCCTAAGAAGGGAGTCTTTGTCGACACGCCTAAAACCGCATCTTCAGCGCGCACTCTAAAGCTTTCTCACTCGGTATTCCCTGTGCTGCTTGATTATAAACACTGGCAAGATATGCAACGAGAAGCGTGCGGTGACGCATGGAAGGACAAAGACAACAGGGTTTTTAC
>JAAZBA010000157.1 GCA_012514045.1 Clostridiales bacterium
AGACGTTCGATGTTGTCCGCATATTCTACCCATGGACCAGCCTGAAGGACGATGGTTACAGGTTCATCTGATTTTTTGCTTGGTGCATTAGTATTATTGTCCGTCTTTACCGTGTCAGAGCATGCTGCTAAGGAAAGGATCAGTATCAGCGCAAGAATAAGTGCCAAAACTTTTTTCATAACGAATATCCTCCTTAAATTTACTATAATCATTATACAACGTGAGTGCGTGCAGCGCAATGTAGATATAATAAATTTGGATGTAAATTATGATTTTCTAAATAGATGTGCGATATCCAATCCTTATTATATAATAATCCCGCATATAATAACCGGACGTGATATTATTTGGACTCCACCTACGAGCTAAAGTCTGTCGGTGGATTCTATTATATATTCTCCTAAATGGTCGGTAAAATCAAGCTTTAACTGCTTTAGACACCCGTTTTCATGCTCAAATGTATTGATTGAGGCGTTTCTCACCCAGGGTATTTCCTGCATCCACTCCAGCGGAAGCCCCGCCGCCGCGGTGCACATCACCCTGATCGGTGTGGCATGGGAAGCGATAACAACGGTCTTTCCCTCGTTTTCCTCCGCTATCCTGTCTACCGATGACAGGATACGATTCCAGAACGGCTCCGCTGACTCGCCTCCGGGACAGATAAATCTCCCGATATCCTCCTGCCAAAGGGTGTATTCCACAGGGTAACGCTCCAATATGTCATAAAAAGGGAGACCTTCCCACTCTCCCGCGTCCACTTCACGGAAGCCCTCCTCAAGTATTACCGGAAGTTCCAGCGCCTTCGCTACGGGAATCGCCGTATTATGAGCGCGTTTCAGGTCCGAAGAATAGACCTTATCTATTCCTCCCCGCTCCCTGAGATATGACGCCGCAAGTGAAGCCTGCTTTCTGCCTGTCTCCGTCAGCTCCACATCCAGACAACCGGAGAAAATCTTTGTTTTATTGGCGGTGCTGAAACCGTGACGTATTACAATCAGTGTTGTTTTCATGTCTTTTATACTCCGAAATATTCTTTAGTCACTTCACAAACCGTAGCAAGTATCTTCTTCCCCGGCGCTTTTCTTACGGCGGCAGAGTCTATACTGATTACGCTGAGTTTTTCCTCTCCATGGAGCGCACAGAATATTTTGCTTTGTCAGCGCCTCTCCTGAATTAACTTCAAAAGCGGTATATCCGCCGGACAGAAAACGTATTCCGGTATCTCCTCCGGGGTAATCCATCTCAGGTCATTGTGCTCCAAAAGCGTCGGGGTACCGGACACTATGGTGGCGTTATATAAGGTCATATGTATTTTCATATCAGGATAGGTATGCACCACATCGGCGAATACACTGTCCGCCCGAACCTGGATGTTAAGCTCCTCCAGGCATTCCCGGCTGAGCGTCTCTTCCCCAGTCTCTCCCGGTTCCACCTTGCCTCCCACGAATTCCCAAAGGAGCCCTCTGGTCTTGTGCGCCGGTCTCTGGCATATCATAAACCTGCCGTTATCCCATATAAGCGCCGCGGAAATCTCAACCATAGCACAATGACCCTCCATTTTTTATTATTATATCATATTTTGAAGAGAAATTCAATATTTCCTCTTGACAATCGGCACTCCATGCTGTATAACACTATTAATATTTAGGTTAAATGTTAAGGGAGATGAGAGAAATGAGTCTGCAACGAACGCTGCGGGCGTTGGCGGATCCCATAAGGCGGGATATTTTATCCATGCTCCGTCGCGGACGGCTGTCCGCGGGAGAGATATGCGGGAATTTTGACGTTACAGCCGCTTCGATTTCCCGCCATCTTTCTGTTCTCAAAGAGGCTGATCTGATACGTGACAAACGCGAGGGGAAATTTATTTTCTACGAGCTGAACGCCTCGGTGCTTGAGGAAGCGCTCATATGGATAACAGAATTGAAAGAAGGCAGTTCAAAATGATCAAAAAAAATCTGAAAAAAATGATAATATCAAGCTTGATAATCCTTTTGCCCGCTCTCGTCGGGCTTGTGCTGTGGGAAAAACTTCCGGAGCAGATGTATATTCACTGGGGATTTTCGAGAGATGCTGATAAACTTGCCCCCAGAGCTGTAACGGTATTTCTACCACCGGCATTGATGCTTATCCTCCATTGGGTCTGTGTGCTTATAACCTCAATGGATCCGAAAAACAAAAACCAGACGAAAAAGGCTTTAGGGATGATTTTTTGGATTGTGCCTGCCATATCCATAGTTGTAGGAGCCATAGTCTACTGCTCCGCCTTCGGCATGACCATGAATATCACACGTCCGATGTTTATGGTTTTCGGTCTTATGTTTATTATAATTGGCAACTACCTTCCAAAGTGTCGGCTGAACAGCACTATCGGAATAAAGGTAAAATGGGCTCTTGAAAACGAGGAAAACTGGAATGCCACCCACCGTTTTTCCGGCAGGCTTTGGGTAGCAGGCGGATTCCTCCACATTCTCGCCGCTTTCCTGCCGAAAAAAGCCATACTGGTTGTTCTTATTCTATCGATTCTCATTCTCGCTGTTCTGCCTGTCCTCTATTCCTACTTCTACCATCGCAAGCAGGTATCTTTGGACACCGCTGTTATTAACAGTTTTCCCTCAAATCCCTATGAAAAGAAGCTGCGGCTGTCTTCAATCGTCATCATAGCAGCGGTCATCATCCTGGTAACGGTGCTTTCGGTTACCGGCAGCATTGAGTTCGCCTTCGGAGATGATGCCCTAACAGTAAACGCAACCTATATTGACGACCTAACGCTTAAATATGAAGACATAGAGTCGATTGAGTACCGGGACGAGGACAATGTGGGTATCCGAACAATGGGCTTCGGCTCCCCCAGACTGCTTTTGGGCACGTTCCAAAACGATGAATTCGGCACATACAGGAGATACTCCCGTACGGGGACAGATTCCTGCGTTGTGCTGAAGGCAAATGACACAGTTTATGTCATCGCCGGGAAGGATGACGAAGAGACGAAGGGAATCTATGAAGAGCTTTTAAGGAGAACGGATAATTGACAATAAAAAAGAGACAACGGAGAATATTGAATGCGGGACGGGAGACACAAATATGTGTCTTCCGTCCAGATTTTCATCTATATATAAATGCAG
>JAAZBA010000034.1 GCA_012514045.1 Clostridiales bacterium
AGGCTTATTTCCAGATCAAGGCAGAAAACTATTAATCATAACACTTAATTAAAAGCGTACAGAGACGGCTCGCTTTTCTCGCGAGCCGTCTTGTCATTTTTTGTATATGATAAATACTTTTTACATCCAAAATAGGTGTTTTTCCATATTTAACAATATTGAAATTTCTTTCACCAAAATACACCTTTACAAATCGTCAGTTTTGGTATATAATTAATGTGTATATTTATCGTATAATAATCAACAGGGAGGGAAGATTCCTTGCAAAACAACGATACAATCAAATTCCGTCTCGGATCAGAAAACGAAACAGAAATGAGAGATATCCTTTTAATGGTGTACAATGCGCTTCGTGAAAAGGGTTACAATCCCATCAATCAGATCGTCGGCTATCTTCTCAGCGAGGATCCGACCTACATTACAAACTACAAGAACGCTCGCACTTTGATAAGGCGTATTGACCGTGATGAACTTCTTCAGAAGCTTGTACGCAATTACCTTGAAGAATAAGTAAAATGGAATACAAAAAGCTCGGCAACACCGGTCTTGAAGTGTCCCGTCTATGCTTCGGTTCCCTTACGGTAGGACCGCTTCAGGCTCAGGTAGGAATTGAGGAAGCGGGAGAAATCATGGCTTACGCCTTTGAAAAAGGCGTAAACTTTCTTGATGCAGCGCAGCTTTATGAGGTCTATCCCCACATCCGCGAGGGACTTCGCCGCTATGGAAAGGATATTATCATCTCTTCGAAATCCTACTCCTACGAACGTCAGCAGGCGCTTGACGCTGTAGACGAGTGCCGCAAGGCTCTTGACCGGGATGTGATTGATATTTTCATGCTTCACGAACAGGAATCCATACATACCCTCAGAGGTCATAAGCCTGCTTTGGACGCGCTTTATGACCTGAAAGCAAAAGGTATTATCAAGGCTGTGGGTATATCCACTCACCATATCGCAGCTGTTGAGGGCGCGATCGAGACTGGAATTGATGTTGTCCACCCTCTCATCAATGTGGACGGATGGGGTATAATGGACGGAAGTCGAGAGGATATGGAGCGTGTTTTAGATTGTGCTCACGGTATTGGCATCGGCATATACACTATGAAAACATTCGGCGGAGGCAATCTCCACAAAAGGGGCGAGGAGTGTCTCAGATATTCTCTATCACTTTCCTTTGCGGATTCTATCGCTATAGGTATGCAGTCAATTGACGAGGTTGACGCCAATGTTTCGTTTTTTGAGACAGGTCATTATACTAAGGAGCAGAAAGAAGCGCTTTCAAAAAAGAAAAGACACATCCATATTGAGGACTGGTGTACTGGCTGCGGTGAATGCACAAAGTACTGCCCTCAAAATGCCTCCTCCGTTATAAACGGCAGAGTAACAGTGGATGGAAAGAAATGTGTGCTTTGCAGCTATTGCTCTGCGTTTTGCGAGATGTCTGCAATAAGGGTATTGTAGTTTTGTGTCAGTTTGCACAATTTTAAACCCGAATTTTTGGTTGTTTTATGTATTTACAAAAAGTACGAGCTATGTTATCATTACTACAAATGGTTACAAAATGGTAACATAGCTTCCGTTTATAGGAGGAAGCTTAGTATGGCAGAAAAAAAGAAATCCGGAGGTCTTGTTTACAGGGGCAAGCCTTTGATACGTTACGGAAATGTGCTCTACTACGGAAGTATGGCAGATTCCCACATCGTTATGTTACAGATAAGAGAAACAGAGAAGGATCATGGACTTGATGTGGCGTCCAAAGTCATGGTTACGCTGATGCAGACGGATGAGTCTCTTAATATATTGCAGAGGGTGGTCAGAACAGGAGAAAAAAACGGACTTTACGAAGCAATTGAGATAGGAGATATATGGCTCAGCCGCGCGCTGGCCGACAATAGCTGATACGGAACAAATACTATAATAGATCGGTACGTTCTGCGGCTTTTCATTGTACGGAGGATATTTGATGTATAAATATAACAACAGCAAACTCAAACGAACTTTACGGCACATGTTGCTTATCGGAATAATCGCTTCACTTTTTGCTTTCGCTGCTTTTGCGTTGGACGGCAAAGTTGACACAGATGTTCTGAGAGTCAGAGCGGAAACCTCCACGGAATCCGCTGAGGTCGGAAGAGTAAGGAGAAACGATACACTTGATATAACCGGTCGCTTCGGTGAGTGGTATGTGATAAATCACGGCGGCGAGACTAGATATGTCTTCACAGACTATGTGGAGCTCCCCGACAACATCACCGTCAACACCACCATGGGTATTATCAAGGGCGGTACGATTAACGTAAGAAGTGAGCCTACGACTGAGTCGGAGGTTGTTACAAAGCTTGCCAAAGGTACAGCGGTACTAATAAACTCCATTAAGGACGGCTGGTATGAGATAAGCTATGTTGATTATGAGGGCTATGTAAGAGGCGATTACCTTGACGTCCTCTCCCTTACGTATTCTAAGTCTGAGAAAACCGAAAGAAAGGAAAAGGCAGTAACTACTTCTACCGGTACAATTGATATAAGAGACGACGATGGCGGAGAAGAAGTAGCTTTGACATACTCTGTTCCCGAAAACTACGAGATAAGCAGCGAGAGGCAAAAACTCCTTGAGTACGCTTATAAGTATCTTGGAGTTGGTTATAAGTATGGAGGAGCCTCTCCGGAAGGTTTCGACTGCTCCGGGTTTACATGTTATGTATTTAAGAATTTCGGATATAAGCTCAACCGGTCCTCATCCGCTCAAATAAACGATGGCACCGAGATATCCAAATCCGAGCTTGTTCCCGGCGATCTGGTGTTCTTCTCCAGGGGCGGTAAAGCCGTAGGTCACGTTGGTATCTATGTGGGTGATGGTAAGTTTATCCACTCCACAAGCCCAGGCGATGTTGTGAGCATTACGGAGCTGACTGACAGCTATTACTCAAGGCGCTATGTTGGCGCACGACGCGTACTTGATTTATAAAATAGAAATATATATTATAACATATATATTATAACAGGCGGCACTTCATTTTTAAAGTGCCGCCTGTTTTTTGTATCTCTTTTAGAATTGCAATCTGTCGACAGACAGCCGTTATGTTTCTTTATCGGTTACGCGCATTTTCTTCAGGTTTCCTATTTTCAGAGCCCGTCTGTCAAGCTCTGCTCTAACTTCATAATAGGTTATACCCTTTTCAACCATTAGCACAACAAGGTGATAGATAAGGTCGGAGATTTCGCAGATTGTAGCCTCCTTGTCATCGTCCTTGGAGGCAATTATTGTTTCTGCACATTCCTCCCCTACCTTTTTGAGAATCTTGTCCAGCCCCTTCTCAAACAGATAGCAGGTGTAGGAGCCTTCCTGGGGATTCTTCTTTCTGTCTGTTACCACTTCGTATAATGAAGCTATAACGTCGTTCATATCTTATCTCTCCTTTAAGATTTTAAAAAAGCAGCTATTGTTTCCAGTATGGCATACCGGACCTGCAGGACTTACTACATACAGCAAGGTGTCGTCATCGCAGTCACTTCTAATCTCTACTATCTTCAACACATTACCGGAAGTTTCGCCCTTCATCCAGAGCTTGTTCCTTGAGCGGGAAAAGAACCATGCCTTGCCGCTTGAAAGTGTGAGTTTCAGTGCTTCTTCGCTGACAAAGCCCACCATCAGTACTTCTTTTGTTTCATAATGCTGTACCACAGCGGGTATCAGCTCGCTTTTTTTAAAGTATACGGATGTGTCCATCTCTATTTTACCTCGATGCCTCGGCTGCGAAGATATGTTTTTACCTGCGGAATAGTCAGCTCACCGAAATGAAACAGTGTAGCCGCAAGCGCTGCGCTGCCGCCTCCCTCGGTAAAGCCCTCATAAAAATGCTCAAGGCTTCCGCAGCCGCCTGAGAGCGTTACCGGAATATTTACTCTGTCTGTTACAGACTTTGTAAGTGTTATGTCATAGCCGGATTTCATGCCGTCGGTATCTTTAGAGGTGAGGAGGATTTCTCCCGCTCCCAATTTCTCGCTTTCTACCGCCCAGTCTACAGGGTCAAGACCTGTATACACTCTGCCTCCGCTGATCACCACCTCATATTTGCCTTCATCGTTTTTAGCCGCATCCACTGCCACGATTATTCTCTCGCTTCCGAACTTCTCAGCGGCTCTTTTTATTAGAGTCTTATCCCGTACTGCGGCGGAATTTATGGATACCTTATCGGCTCCCGCCTCAAGGATCCTCTCTATGTCTTCAATGGTTCTGATACCGCCGCCTACGGCAAAGGGTACCGTTACAGCCTCGGCTGTGCGGCGTACTACCTCGATCATTGTGTCTCTTCCCTCGTGTGTGGCGGATATGTCCAGGAAAACCACCTCATCGGCACCCTGCTCGGAATAAAACTTCGCCAGCTCCACCGGGTCGCCTGCGTCTCGAAGATCTGCAAAGTTTACTCCTTTTACCACTCTTCCGTTGAATACGTCAAGGCAGGGTATTATTCTCTTTGCGCTCATTTTCTTTTCTCCTTCAATAATTGCTTCTCTCAACGGCAGAGTGCCCGTGTATATAGCTTTTCCCACGATAGCAGC
>JAAZBA010000354.1 GCA_012514045.1 Clostridiales bacterium
AGGTCACAATCGACGGCGAGACGAGAAAGCTTTCAAGCCCTTTTATGGTAATCGCTACCCAGAACCCGGTGGAAACCCAGGGCACATTTTCTCTTCCCGAGGCTCAGCTGGACCGATTTCTCATAAAGATTGACATGGGATATCCCACCTCCCAGGAGGGCGTTGATATCCTCAAGCGCTTCAAGACTTCAAGCCCCTTTGAGACGATAGGCAGCGTCGCAACGGCTCAGGACATAATCGATGCCCAAAGGAGCTACTCTGATGTGTTTGTGTCAGATAATATATACGATTACATCATCCGCCTGGCGGAAGCCACAAGAATACACTCGGAGATTATGCTTGGAGTCAGCCCCCGAGGCACGCAGTCCCTTTTAAAGGCTGTGCAGGTAACCGCCATCCTGGCAGGTCGTGATTATGTCACCCCGGACGATGTAAAGAAGATGATAAAGCCTGTATTCGGCCACAGAATCATACTCAAATCCTCCTCAAGGCTCAAGAAGGGACGTAATCTCGAGCTGCTTGAGCAGATAATGTCATCGGTACATGCTCCCACGGAAGAGATAAAAGACTGATTTTCCGGGAGGTGTGTAAATTTTGTGGGTACAGCGATTGTTCTTCGCTCTTGTCATGGTTGCGCTTCTCCAGGTGTACTTTTTCCGGCGCTGGAACCTGCGAAGCATGACCTACAAAAGGTATTTTACGCCTGATATCGTCAACGAGGGTGAAACCTCTACCATGGTGGAGAAAATCAGAAACGCAAAGGTGCTGCCCATTCCCTGGATACGTATAGAAGCCCAGACGAGCGAAAAACTTCTCATAGGCAACGTTACAAAAAGCGAGGGAAAGCAGTATCACCGCAGTCTTTTCTCCATTCCCCCCTACACAACGATAACGAGGCGTCACAAGGTGGTATGCCCTCACAGAGGCTACTACCACACAAAAACCGTATCAATTTCTTCAGGTGATCTTTTGGGCATCGGTTCAACAAAGTATGTGGACTTGCCTACAGACACTGTTATCACAGTTTATCCCACCCTTGTGCCGATTGAAGACATTTTCAATATGAAAAACAGTTTCTCCGGGGATACGGTAGTCAGGCGCTGGATAGTGGAAGATCCCTTTATGATAAAGGGAGTGCGTGACTACAACACTTCAGATCCTCAGAACCGTATAAACTGGAAAGCTACAGTAAGAGTGGGAAAACTGCAGGTTCACGACTTCGACTTTACCTCCGACATAAAGCTCATGATAGCTCTCAATGTGGAGACAGACGAGTTCCAGTGGGCTAACACTATCGACGAGCCCAGGGCGGAGCGGGGAATTTCCATCGCCGCCTCCATCGCCCAGTACACCCTTGAGCACGGGATAGAGACAGGGCTTATCTCAAACGGCATGCTTGTGGACGATGAGGAGAACGAGTGTGTCATTGAGCCCCGCAGCTCTGAAGGTCAGGTGACGGAAGTGTTCACGATCCTGTCAAAGCTCACCCTTGTGCGCCGTCAGACCTTCCAGACAATGCTAGCAAACCAGGTGGCAAAGGGGCTAACAGGAATAGACTATCTGATTGTCACCGCCTTTGTGGACGAGAACATCGAAAAGCAGATAAGCCTTCTGCGCGATGGCGGCAACAATGTGGAGGTTCTTTTTGTGGAGCCTGTGGAGAAGGACGGTGAAAGAAATGACTAAGGAAAGAGACACCGTGCCGTTCGGTAAAGCTTATCTCCGCTCGATTCTTGAGTTGGTGCTTGTGCTGCCGGTAATCTATTTCATATCCATTTTCATAGCGGACCCCCACACCAGATATATCATTCTGGGAGCGATGGCAATATACCCCCTGACTGGTATAGTGGTGTGCAAGCTCATCCGCCGCCCCAGGTGGCTGAGGTTTATTCTGGGTATGGCGTTGTCAATTGTGCTCCCCGTGGTAATCTGCACACGGCTTGATTGCAAAATAGGTGAATACGCTTTCTCAATTGTCATAAGCTTCCTTTTGTTTTATAGGGGACTTATGTACACCGAGGGAGAGTGGATCGATCTCATGCCACCCACGGCGCCTCTTTACATTGCGATACTGGACTTCCTGGCGCTGCTGGTAATCGGCTTCGCGCCGGCTCTCGAGCCATATCGGCTCATCGCCTCCATAACGGGACCTTTTATCATTCTGACGGCTATAATCGTCATGAACCATCTGAACCTTAAAAACCTTGCGGACTCAAGAGGTCATGTGTCCCAATCGGGCAAGCTGGCAGTAGACAAGACCATGAATCTGCACAACAGAATATGGATCGCCATTATACTTATTGCGGTACTGCTTGTATCTGGTTGGCGCAGTATGCTTGATGTTTTGAAGTACATTTTCGATAAGATAATGTGGCTCATTATGAAGATACTTGAGCTTACCGCAGGCAAAGATACCGGTGGCGGCGGCGGTGGCGGCGGAAACCTTTCAGAGCTTTTCGGAGAAATAGAGGAAAGCGCGCCCAATCCCTTCTGGGAAGCTGTCATGAATATCTTCACAAAGGTTATATCCTTTCTGTTTCTGGCAGCTATTGTGGTTCTCACCTTTATCGCTGTTTATAAGATTGTAAAAATCCTGTCGAAGTACCTCAAAAACCTTATGGAGAAAGAGGGAAGCTTAATAGACGACGCGGGCTATGTGGACACCAGAGAATCGATCATTGATCTTCGTGACGTGCCGAAACAGTATCTGGCGAAGCTGAGAGACAGGCTTGAGGAGCTGTTCGCAAGAGAACCGAAATATTCGGATATGCGTACGGAAAAAGAAAAAGCCACCTGGATTTACCGTAACGCAGTGCTTAAATCCATGTCTGCCGGATATAAATACAAGCTCACCAACACCCCCAGCGAGACTTTGGAGGAGATAAAGCCCAAATACAAAGGCGATGAAAGCGATGTTGATTTCATCGACATTACATACAACCGGGCAAAATTCTCAGATGATATGCCTGACGGAGAAAAAATAGATTCCTTTGTGGAAGGGCAGAAATAATAATAAACAAATAAAACAAGCAGGGCGTTCGCAAACATCAGCGAAAGCCCTGTTTTCTTATGGTAAAGAGAACGCATTTTTAGAAACAACTGTTTTGCGTTAAATTTTAACGCTTATCAAATATATACTCAACAATTATCTTCGCCAGCTTATGCAACACCGGGCGGAGTATATCCATATATTCCTTATCGTCCCTTATACGCTTCACGCTCCAGGTGCGCTCAGCCACGGCGGAGAGATTTTCCATCACAAAATTGATCTCCTGCTCATAGGTACACTCCCAGGAGCACAGCTGACCGCCAAGAACCGCGTCTGTGGGGGCGACATTTATGGGATTGAGCCTTGCCTCAGAGTGAGGCCACCAGTGCTGCCAGTTGTACACACTCCAGCCCAGGATATCGTAAGGATCCCAGCGAAGGCTGGTACCGGGTATGATGTACAAAGGCTGCCAGGAGCAGTTTATAATGTTGAAGCCCTCCTCAAGCAGGTCATATGCCATATGGTAATGGGACTCCCATGCGATTACAATCGTCTCCCTGGGCACTCTTTCAGCGCCTTTCTTCGGGAAACCTTCCCATACAATGGGAATCCTGCCGTAATCTATAACCATCTGCGCCACTCTCGCGATATAGTCGCTGTAAAGCTCGTACTCGTCGGAGATGTTGTTTTCCTTCATATACCTGACACAGTCCGCACAGTCGTTCCATGCCTTGATGTTAGCCTCATCGCCGCCGATATGGATATAGGGGGAAGCGGGGAACATATCGCAAACTTCCTGAATCAGAGCCTTGACACTATTAAGAGCCTTGTTGCTGCCGGCGCAGACAATGTTTCCCGCGTCAATTAGATCCCCCTGCTCGGTAACAATCACCGACTTGCAGCCATCGGTAAACTTGTTGCCAAACACATGCGGGTATGCGCTGATAAGAGCTCTTGCGTGGCCAGGCACCTCCACCTCGGGGATAATTATGATTCCCCGGTCAAGCGCATAAGCTTTGATAACTTCAATATCTTCAAAGCTGTAGGATTTACCCTTTGTGGAAATCTCAGGAAACACCCTTGAAGGGAGGGAGTAAATCTGGTCGTCAATGAAATGAAGGTGGATATACTTGATCTTATAGTAGTAGCAGACATCGATATATCTAAGAATCGTGTGTAGGGGATGCCATAACCTGGCAAGGTCCACCATAAGACCTCTATAGTCCTTGTCGGGATAATCCTCAAGGAGCATTTTGTCAACCGCTATCTTCCCTCCGGACAGCCCTGCCAGCTGCAGAACAGAGGCAAGAGCATAGCGCATACCCTCTCCCGTTGAAGCGCGAAGCTTTATACCTTCTCTGGAATCCAGGATGTACCCGTCTCCACGGACAGCGGAGTCGAGAATAAGCTCAATGCCCCCAGGAGCAATTTTAGGCTGAATGTCGTTGATTTTTCTGAAATAATCGCAAAACACATCGATATCGCTCTTGAAAAGCTCATTTCTCGAGAATACAGCGCAGGGGACGAGCGTTTTTTCACATCCGATGTCATATTTCTTCGGAATAGGGATAAGAGTTATATTTTTATCCATTTCTTATATAGTCTCCTTATTTGATGATAACCTCGTGACCGGTCGCGGCGGACTCATAGATGGCATCGAGAATCTTCATAAGAATAACGCCTTCCTCGGCGGGGCTTATGCACTCCGTTACGCCGTTTACACAGTCCACGAAGTGAACCATTTCCTTCTCGAAAAGACCGCTGAAGCTAAGGGCGGTGCTGTCGGCGAAGGATACATTGACTGGGTAGTCATTGATGTTTGTAAACAGTTCAAGTTCCGGAGAAAGCTTGAGGCCTCCCTTTGTGCCGAACAGCTCCAGGTTCCCAACACCGGACTTGATGTTAAGATCAAAGCTTGCCTCCACGCTTAGTACGGCTCCGTTATCAAAACGGATCATGGCCGCGGCAAAATCCTCTACGGAGAAGTCAAAATCGCCGCTTTTGGAGGTGGAAACATGGTCCTTTGTGGTGCTCTTGAGTTCAGGCCGACAGCCTAACTTGTCTGATGTCACGCCATATACCGATACGGGCATATGACCGCCCATAAGATAGCGGGCAAGGTCGATTACATGAACGCCCAGGTCGATGAGGGGGCCTCCGCCGGAGTATTTCTTGTCGCCAAACCAGCCGCCTGGGAAGCCGTGACGGCGCAGATATGTGGCTTTGCCGTAGTAAATCTCTCCTACATTGCCGCCGTTTATGAAATCGAGCGCCACTCGGCAGTCGTTGCCATAGCGCCGCACGAAGCCAATCATAAGGAGCTTGCCGCTCTTATCCGCGGCTTCCTTCATCGCTGCGGCTTCTTTAGCATTCATTGCCATGGGCTTCTCGCATATGACATGCTTGCCCGCGTTGAGGGAAGCGATTGTGGCGGGAGCGTGGGCAGCGTTCCAGGTACAGACGCTGACGATGTCAATCTCCTTATCCTTGAGCATATCATTGTAGTCGGTGAAGACTCTTTCCTTAGGTACGTTGTGCTTTTCCGCAACCTTCAGAGCCTTCTCGTGGTCGATATCGCAAAGTGCGTAGAGCTCAACCTTTTCCGGCTGGGCAAGATATCCGGAAATATGCACCCCACTTATTCCGGCTGTTCCGATGATTGCAGCCTTGAGTTTCTTCATGTTGATATTCTCCTTCACTATTTAATAAAATCGGATTTATTTTATATAATCAAATTTTTTCAGAATAATATCGCCCTCGTCAT
>JAAZBA010000374.1 GCA_012514045.1 Clostridiales bacterium
GGAGATCAAGGAGCGGGAGCATCTGGAGAAGATCGAGGACATCAAGGGCGACCAAAAGGATATCGGCTGGGGCAGCCAGATCCGCTCCTATGTGTTCATGCCCTATACCCTCGTCAAGGACCACCGCACCGGATTTGAAAGCGGCAATATTATCTCCACCATGGACGGCGACATCGACGGCTTTATAAGCGCCTACCTCCAGATGAACGCCGCCAAGGGAAACGAATAGAAGATAATGGGCTTCTACGATTAGCCAAGAAAATAACAAACCTTACGCGTCATGTCATCCATGGCGCGTTTTTCGTTGGTTTAAAGGAGGTATCCCCCTCTGGGTCTGCGTGACGCATACTTGTGTCGGGTTTTCCCCCGGCACTGCTTGCAGCGCGTAGACTTATGGGGATAGGATCCGTTCCTTCCCCCTTGTCTTGACGCATGAAGCAAAGCTTCAAGCGTCAAGGGGAAGAAAGAAAAGGCTACTAAAACCACAGTATTCTTAGGTCTGTACCGCAGTATAATGGGGGATAATCAATGCAAGCCTGCTTGCGTCACGCAAGCAGGCTTGCATTGGATTCCCCTTGATGGGGAGTCAGTCTAATGATGTGTAACGCAAAGCTATATCAGAATTCATACATGGCAAAAGAAAAATTACTTGCCAAAAGCACCGCTTTACGGTATAATATAGAATGAATTTATATCTTCAAAAGGAGCAACGTAATCCGTTATGCAAAAGAAAACGTCTTATCGCCTGCCGAGGGCTGCTGCTGTGCTTTATACCCTGGGAGCTCTGTTTGTCTGTCTCGCGATATTCATGTTCACCCAGATCACCGTGGTGGATTTCGGCACCACCTTTATCGCCGTATGCGCTATATTCTGCGCTTTCTACGGCACCCTGTATGCGGCTGTCGCATTTGGCGGTAAAAGCTCCAAGTGGCTGAAATTTGTCTGCAAAGTGATTCTTATCCTGATAATACTGTTTCTTCTGTCTTTCGCCATAGTCACCTCAATAATAGCGGTGAATGGCAAAACCAAAACCATCGATACACCCCACACTCCTGACAGCGGCGTCACTGACTACTGCCTCGTGTTTGGCGCAAAGGCAAACGGCCTGCGCCCCTCCCTATCCCTTGCCACAAGGCTTGACGCGGCGGGAGAGTATCTTGAGGATAACATGGACTTTTATGTAATCTTCTCCGGAGGTCAGGGCGAAAACGAGGTAGCGACCGAGGCGGAGGTAATGAGAAAATACTTCTCCCGAGAGTACAGCTTCCTCACCTCACACCAGATCACCGAGGATATGTCGAGGAATACAGAGGAAAATATCCGCTTCTCCAAGAAGATTATGGACGAAAGAGGTGGAGAATATACCGTTACCGCCGTTTCCAACAACTACCACCTTTACAGGATTAAGACCCTCATGAAGAGGGCAGGAATTGAGGAGATTTACACCATATCCGCTCCCAATCCCAATATATCCGTCACCATATCGCTGTACATAAGAGAATACTTTGCGGTCATCGCCATGTGGCTGGGAATATAAGGAAATTATATGATTGAAAAAGTAAAACAGATATTTGAGAGATACGAGGCTATAGAAAGGGAGCTTTTGAGCCCGGAGATATTCTCCGACCCTTTGGCTATGTCGAAGCTCATGAAAGAGCAGAAGGATCTTGCGGCCATTGTGGAGGCATACAAGGCCTATACAGCCGCCGAGACCACCGTCGCCGAATCGGAGGAGATGCTGTCTGACCACAGCCTGGACGCCGAATTCCGTGAGCTTGTGAACGAGGAGGCAGAAGAGGCTCGAAATAATATGGAAAAAATCGAGCAGGAGCTGAAGGTGCTCCTTATTCCCAAGGACCCGGACGATGAAAAGAACGTAATCGTCGAAATCCGCGGCGGCGTGGGAGGCGAAGAAGCTGCCCTCTTCGCGGCGGTGCTGTACCGTATGTACACCATGTACGCCGAACGGAAGAGATGGAAAATTGAGGTTATCAACATTAACGAGACGGAAATCGGCGGCATAAAGGAGATAAGCTTCTCAATCGACGGCGCCGGAGCCTATTCCCGGATGAAATTTGAAAGCGGCATCCACAGGGTCCAGCGTGTACCGGAGACGGAGGCGGGAGGAAGGATCCACACCTCCGCCGCGTCAGTTGCCGTGCTTCCCGAGGCGGATGAAGTGGATATTGAAATCAATCCCAATGACCTGCAGATAGATACCTACCGCTCCAGCGGCGCGGGAGGCCAGCATGTGAACAAGACAGAGTCCGCCATAAGAATCACCCACCTGCCTACCGGCGTGGTGGTGGAGTGTCAGGACGAGAGAAGCCAGCATAAGAACAAGGACAAGGCAATGAAGGTGCTCCGCTCCCGTCTGCTGGAGGCGAAGCGCGAGGAGCAGAACAGCCAGATTGTCCAGGACAGGCGCAGTCAGGTGGGCTCCGGGGACCGAAGCGAGCGCATACGCACCTACAACTACCCCCAGTCCAGAGTCACCGACCACCGCATCGGACTCACCCTCCATAAGCTGGAGGATATCATCTCCGGCGATCTTGATGAGATAATCGATGCCCTTATCGCAGCGGATCAGGCTGCAAAATTAGCTGCCGGAGATGGTAATAATCATTGACAACAATCACGAATCGTGATATAATGACACCACACAGAAAGGATGTGCGGCTTACGGACATGGGAAAAAAGAACTGCTTTCGCACGACAATAGGCGGACAGGCGCTGCTTGAGGGCATAATGATGCGCGGTCCCGAGAGACAGTCCGTTGTGGTACGCAAAGCCGACGGCACGCTTATCACGAAAACAGATGAGCTGAACATAAAAAAACATAAGATTCTAAAGCTGCCTTTTATCCGTGGGCCGGTAAATTTTTTCTATTCAATGAAAGACGGGGTTAAATCCCTTATGTATTCCGCGGACATCGCCATGGAAGATATCCCGGAGGATGATACGAAGCCCACTTTCCTTGAGAGGAAGCTCGGAAGAAAGAAAGCGGACGAATTGATGATGACCGTGTCGGTGGTGCTGGGTGTGGCGCTCCCCGTTGCGCTGTTTATCCTGCTCCCCACCTTAGTCGCCGGACTTTTCGACTCTTTCCTTACGGGGATATGGATAAGTCTTTTCGAGGGCGTGCTGAGGATAATCATCTTTCTGATTTTCATCATATCCACCTCCTTTATGAAGGACATCAAGCGAACATACATGTATCACGGAGCGGAGCATAAGACAATTCACTGCTATGAAAACGCCCTTGAGCTTACGGTGGAGAATGTCCGGCATTTCCCCAAAGCCCATCCACGCTGCGGCACCAGCTTCCTTTTTGTTGTGATGATTGTGAGCATCATCGTCTTTTCATTCGTGCGCTGGTCAAATCCCATAATACGCATGGTGCTTCGTCTGGCGCTGCTTCCCGTTGTGGTGTCGATAAGCTACGAATTCAACCGTTTCGTAGGCCGTCATGACAACAAGCTCACGAAGTTTCTGAGAGCTCCCGGCCTGGCGCTTCAGAGATTTACAACCATTGAGCCCGATGACAGTATGATAGAGGTGGCTATTGAAGCATTAAAGAACGTTATCCCCGAGACTGAGGGGACAGATAAATGGTAGAGGGAGAGTATATAAATGGCAAGGGACAAGAAAGTACAGCATATAGAATATAAGATAGCCTCCGACAGGGAAAAAGCCCTTCAGGAGACATTGGCGAAGATTGAAAAGGACTACGGCAAAGGCGCCATTATGCGTCTGGGGGACAACGCCAATATGCAGATAGACTCGGTGCCCACAGGCTCCATCGGGCTTGACATAGCTCTCGGCATCGGAGGCATACCCAGGGGCAGGATTGTTGAGATTTACGGCCCGGAAGCCTCCGGCAAGACAACTGTGGCGCTGCATATCGCCGCCGAAGTTCAGAAGCTGGGAGGCATAGCCGCCTTTATCGACGCGGAGCATGCCCTTGACCCGGTATACGCAAAGGCTCTGGGTGTTGACATTGATTCCCTGTTGGTTTCCCAGCCGGACAGCGGCGAGCAGGGGCTTGAAATCACTGAGGCTCTTGTAAGAAGCGCCGCGGTGGATCTCATCGTGATTGACTCTGTGGCGGCTCTTGTGCCCAGGACGGAAATCGAAGGCGAAATGGGCGACGCAGTGGTCGGTCTTCAGGCGAGACTTATGTCCCAGGCTCTGCGCAAGCTGGCGGGAGCCATAGGCAAGACAAACTGCACCGTTATATTTATAAATCAGCTTCGTGAGAAGATCGGCGGCATGCCCTACGGTCCCACCGAGACAACAACAGGCGGCAGAGCCCTCAGGTTCTACGCCAGCGTCCGTCTTGATGTGCGCAGAATCGGCTATGTCAAGGAAGCCGATGTAAACGTTGGCAACCGTGTGCTGGTGAAGGTCGTCAAGAACAAGGTGGCGCCTCCCTTCAAGACCTGTATGTTTGACATCATGTACGGCAAAGGCATATCGAGAAGGGGAGAGCTGGTGGATATGGGTGAGTCTCTGGGCTTCGTGAAAAAGAGCGGCTCCTGGTACTCCATAAACGAGGAGCGCATGGGTCAGGGCAGAGACAAAGCCATTCTCTTCCTAGAGCAATACCCGGAAGTAGCGGCGGAGCTTGAGCGGAAGATTTATGAATCCTATAAGCCGGCGGAGATGTCCACTGACGAAATAGTCGAAGATGAGGACTGATATCGATTTTTCCTCCGGAGAGGAAGCTTATAAAAGAGCGATCCGAATCCTGTCAAGATCGTCAAGAGGTGAACATGAGCTGTATGCGAAGCTTCTTGATTACGGTTTCACCGAGGAGGCGAGCGCCCATGCCCTTGGGAAATGCGTTGAGCGCGGATACGCAGACGATTTTTCCTACGCGGAGAGCGTAGCGAGACGTATGTCCCGTTCAGGCAAAGGAGTTTACAGGGTGCGTGAGTACCTGAAGGCGAAGCAGGTGAAGGATGAGGCTATTGAGCACGCTCTCAGGGAGTATGAAACGGACGAAGGCAAACTTCAGAGGATTCTTGATAATTACCTGAAGGGCAGACGCAGCCGGGAGGACCTTAAAAAGGCAAAAGCAATGCTCTACAGACGAGGTTATCGTCCTGAGGAGATAGATAAGGCGATAGCTGAATTGCCTGAAACAGAATAATTTAAACCCGCCCAGAAGGCATTCTGAGGCGGGTTTGCTGAATATAGGAAAGCGCCGCAGGAATTTATTCTGCGGCGCTGATCTTATTGCGCGGTATTATTCGATAACTCTTACTCTCAGCACGCCGTCGATGGCGTTGAGGCTGCGTATGCATTCTTCGCCGGGGACTGTGGTTGTGTCAAGCACTGTATAGGCGTAATCATTTTTCGCTCTGTTGAACAGATGCTCAATATTGATATGGTTCGCGGCGAGGATAGAGGTTATCTGCCCCAGCATGTTTGGAGTGTTGCGGTTTATGATGATAATGCGGGTAAAGCTGTTCTTCTCCGTGGTCATGTCGGGGAGGTTTACGCTGTTGTGGATGATACCTTCTTCAATGAACTCAGCGAGCTGCTTTGAAGCCATGTATGCGCAGTTCTCTTCGCTCTCCTCTGTGGAGGCTCCCAGATGAGGGATAGCGATGATATTTTCTTCGTCTATGACGCTTGCGTCGGGGAAATCAGTTACGTAGCAGGCTACGATGCCTTCCTTGATGGCGTTCTTGATGTCCTCGTTGTTTACTAAGCCCCCGCGGGAGAGGTTGAGGATTCTCATGCCCTTCTTCATGATGGAGAAAGCCTTTTTGTCCAGCATGTTCTCCGTCTCCTTGTTGAGGGGCACATGGATTGTAAGGTAGTCGCAGTGTTGGTACAGTTCCTCGTAGCTTTCGGCTTTCTTGACTCGTCTGGCAAGTCCCCAGGCGGCGTCTACGGACATATAGGGGTCATAGCCGAAAACCTCCATGCCCAGATCAACGGCGGCGTTGGCAACCATTACGCCGATTTTGCCGAGACCTATGACACCAAGCGTCTTGCCCATGATTTCGCAGCCGGTGAAAGCGTTCTTGCCCTTTTCAACCATCTTAGCCACATCGGGGGAGTCCTTGGGGAGCTCCCTGCACCAGTTGATACCGTCAACGATTTTTCTGGAGGCCAGCATAAGGCCGCAGATGGCAAGTTCACGAACGGCATTGGCGTTGGCTCCGGGGGTGTTGAACACCACGATGCCCTTTTCGCTGCACTTGTCTATGGGGATGTTGTTGACTCCCGCTCCCGCCCGGGCGATGCCCAAAAGGCGGTCGGAAAGCTCATAGGAATGCATGTCGGCGGAGCGAAGGATTATGCCGTCCTCGTTGTCCTCGGTTATGCGGAATTTCGATTTGTCGAGGACGGAAAGACCCGCCTCGCTTATTCTATTCAGAAGCTTTATATGATACATATGTTTTTACCCCTCTTAACCGTTTTCCTTCTCAAACTTAGCCATGAATTCAACAAGAGCCTCAACGCCCTCAACAGGGACAGCGTTGTAGATGGAGGCTCTCATGCCACCAGTTTCTCTGTGACCCTTGAGGTTGGAGAAGCCGGCAGCCACGGATTCCTTGACGAACTTGGCGTCAAGCTCCTCGTCTCCCGTGCGGAAGGTGACATTCATGATGGAGCGGCTGTCTTTAGCGGCGACAGCCTTGTAGAAAGAGGAGGAATCGAGATAATCGTAGAGCATGGCGCTCTTTTTCAGGTTTATCTTCTCCATGCCCTCAAGTCCGCCGATGGATTCGAGCCACTCGAGCACCAGCTTCATGATATATATCGGGTATGTGGGAGGGGTGTTGTACATGCTCTTACCCTTGACGTGGGTCTTGTAAGCGAGCATTGTGGGGGTGAAGGACATGGGCTCACTGACCAGATCCTCACGGATGATAACGACGGTAAGTCCCGCGGGAGCCATGTTCTTCTGGGCTCCGGCGAAGATAAGACCGTATTTCGTTACGTCTACGGGAGCGGAGAGGATGTTGGAGGACATATCTGCCACGATGGGAGCGTTTGTCTCCGGGATATAGCCCCAGGCTGTGCCGTAGATTGTGTTGTTTGAGCAGAGATAGAGGTAGTCTGCGTCATCGGAGAGCGTAAGCTCCGACTGGGTGGGGATTCTTGAGAAGTGCTCCTCCTGAGATGAGCCGGCGACTCTTATATCGCCGTATCTCTTAGCTTCTTCCCAAGCTTTTTTGGCAAATGATCCCGTTACAACATAATCGGCCTTGGTCTTCAGTAGGTTCATCGGAACCATCGCGAACTGGGTAGAGGCTCCGCCCTGCAGGAAGAGAACATGGTAGTTGTCGGGTATTCCCATAATACGGCGTAAAAGAGCTTCGGCGCCGGTGATAATCTCATCATACACTTTAGATCGGTGACTCATCTCCATGACGGACATTCCGCTGCCGTTGTAGTTGGTCATCTCTGCCGCTGCGCGATTGAGCACCTCAAGCGGAAGCATGGAGGGACCTGCCGAAAAGTTGTAAATGCGATTTCCCATTGTTTTGTTTCTCCTTTACTTTATATGAATGTGTATTGCGCTTAATTTAAAACCACTTGGCGTTTCTCTCATCGTTCCACTGAAGGATCCGATCGTCCATCTTCAGAAGACGGCAGGCTTCCGCCTGCATTTCGATACGGCGCTCAAAAAGAACGTTTCCTATGCGCTCGTTTGCCCATTCCGGATGGCTTCCGCGGTAGTGGTTTGGCTGCTCCACATACCAGAAGCTGGCGGCGCTGTTATGCACTCCGGCGGGCCTCAGGTAATCGGAGAGGTGTGTGGGCATTCCGTCCACCTGGTACATCCTGTCCAGTTTTACAAGGTCGGGACGTATAGCCATGGTGGTGGAGGTCTCATCGACGCCGCCGTGCCCCATGATACCGTTGTTTGCGGTGAAATCAAGAATATTGTCAACATCTTCCTTTGTCAGGGCGGGGAACTCCTTGTCTTCTCTCAGATCGGCCGCAAGCGAGTAGATTCCGTATTCGAAGTCGCTGCGGTAGAGCACAACATAGTCCTTCATATCGTGCTGGGTGCTGGAGACAAAGTTGCCCAAAAGGGCGTGATTTCCGCCGTGACCGTTGACGATGAGTATCTTTTTGAAGCCGTTGCGGGCGATTTCGCTGCAAAGCTCCTTTAAAAGCTGCTGCATGAGCTCAACCGTAAGGCGCACCGAGCCGCGCCAGCTCGTGAGAAAAGGTACATTGCCGAAACGGATCGTGGGAAACACCACAACCTCTTCGCGCTTGGAAGCCTCCACGCACACATGAGTTACCTCAAAGGAGTCGGTGCCCACGGGCAAATGCTGGCCGTGCATTTCCGTGCAGCCTATGGGCAGCACGCACAGTTTTGATGATTTTTCAATGGCAGAAGCAAATTCCTCTTCTCTCAGTTCTTCCCACAGCATAGCTATCACCACATCTTGTTGTACTCGTCATTCCATTCGAGCACACGGTCGTCTTGTTTCAGTCTTCTACAGGCTTCCGCTTGGGTCTCTATTCTGCGGCGGAGAATTGTCTCGCCGATCCTGGCGTTTGCCTTTTCCGGGTGGTGTCCCGCGTAGGAGTCGGGGTAATCCTTGAGCCAGAAACGGGTGGTAAGTCCGAAGCCCACCTCAGCAAGGTAGTCGCTCTTGTGTCTGGACAGACCGTCTCTGACGTGCATCCTGTCGAAATTTACAAGCTCCGGAGCGATCTTGCACATCACGCTTGTCTCCTCAATGCCTGCGTGACCCCAGGTTTTTTTGTTGTATACGAAATCTCTGACGTATTCCTTGTCCTCTTTTGTAAGCAGGGGGAAATCCGCTCCCGCGTCCAGCTCTTGAACCAGTTCACTTACGCCCCAGCAGTATTCGTTTCTCGCCACCACAACATAGTCTTTCTTTTCTTTCATGGTGGAGCGCACGAAGTTGCCCAAAAGGGGAATATTGCCTCCGTGGCCGTTGAGGAGGATTATCTTCTTAAAGCCGTTGCGGGCGATTTCGCTGCAAAGCTCTGTCAATAGCGCCTGCTCAAGCTCCACGGAGAGGATAACGGAGCCTTTCCACATCCTGAGACCCTGCACATCGCCGAAGCGGAAGGTGGGGAAGAGGCACACAGGCTCAAGCTTTGAGGCTTCTCTTGCCACATATTCGGCGGTCAGGTAATCCTGTCCCACCGGCAGGTGCTCGCCGTGCATTTCGCAGCAGCCCATGGGCATTACGCATACGCCTTTGGAGATTTCTATTGCCTTGTCAAAATCTTCCTGATGAAGCCATTCCCATCTCATAAAACATACCTCCGAAAAAATAATGCTATGAACACAGAAAAAGCTGATGCAACTGTCCGAAGATTATTATATAATCAATCACGCAAAAAGACAAGATTAAAAGTGAAAAAAGTCAAAACAATTACATGAGGAAAAAGCCTGAAGTTTTGTCTAATATCACCACAGGTAAAAGAAAGCGGGATATGCTTAAGCTCTCTTAGGTATTTTGTCTCATCTGAGGAGGGAGTTTTGCAGAATATGCAAAAAAAACGATATCCCTTCAAGCATAATAATCAGAAAAAATAGAAAAAGAGAGGCATTCGCTTGATGCCCCTCTTTTTTGTAAAACACATCTATGTTGATTAATAAATTCCCTGCGAAAATATATCCCCCGGTTTAAACCTCGATCTCAAACAAAAACGTTTCATGCTCCTTTGCGTCGAAGTCTATGAAGATGTCATTTATCTTCAGCTCTTTCCCGGAGAAAACCTCGGTAACTTTTTTTATCGGGAAGGGGAAGTGGATCCGCTTCTCTCCCTCCGTCAGGGTGCGCAATGCGATATATTTTCCTCCCGCCATAAGGGCGTCTCCGGTGACGTTGTACACGTGGACGTTGCTCATCAGGCAGAGCTCCCTCAGAATCTGGTTCGGTATTGCCGGCAGGAGACTGTATACGCTGTGGTAATCTCCCATATTCTTCCAGAGAAGCGCCGCCTCACCTGTGCTCTCAAGAGTTGCCAGCACATAGGAGTTTTCCTTTTCGCCGCTTCCGAACCTTGCGCAGGGCAGGGGCTCGGGAGGGTATGCGTCTGTGCCTGAGGAGCGGGTGAATTCATAAACGCTTGAGAAGGTGGGAAACTCTCTTTCGGAGTATTCGCACCTTGCGTCCGGCAGGTCAGAGTCGTAATATACGTCAAAATCTGTAAGCAATGGCCTGTCAAGGCAGGAGAAATATGTCCAGAGGAGGGTTTTGCCTCCTTTTTTCAGCTTTTTCTCAATCGCCTCCGACACTTTTTCCGATGGTCTGCACATATGCACGAAGAAATAGAGTCTGTAGTCGTCCGCCGGGAAGTCATCTCTCGCTATGTCCTCCGCCAGATAAAGGTGGTAGGGAGCGCCGCAGAGGGACAGCTCCACACGCTGGTGATTGGAGACATAGTACAGGGCGCGCTCGTTTCTCCTGAAATATTTAAGACCGTTTTCATCGATTATATAGGCGATCTCCGGCTTTATGGGCTGATCGCTCCGCCCTTTAGCCAGAGTGTGCACCCGCTCTATGACGCTCATCATCTCCGGAGAGTCGAACCATCCGCCGAACATATCAAACCACCAAAGCCCTGTGTTCCCCGTAAGGGTTCGGGAAGCGGATCTTCTGAGCTCTGAAACGGATCTGTCCATCCCTTCGGGGCCCCTCCAGACGGACTGACGGGTATAATAGCGATTGTCCGGCACAGCGTGGGGCAGCGTCTTGTCCAGAGTTCTCGTAAGGCAAGTGCGTATGTCTCCTTCGCTTATGAACAGCTTTCCCCGGAGCCTGCAGGAATCCACAGCGGAGCCAAAGGGCCAGGGCGCCCCTCCCCCGTGGGTTGTGGAGAGGAAATCAATATATGGCGAGTCAATGACCTTACCCATGGCGTAGTGGTTCTTGTCGATGTCGGAGAGCATCGCCACATAGCCATAGAACGCGCCGGTTAGGAGGGTATTGTTTGAATACTCCTTTACCTTGCGGCAGAAGAAGAGAATGGATTCGGCGAACAGGTCACTTGAGTATTCGCAGAAGTCGACTACGTTCATTTCTCTGCTCAGGTCATGGAGAACGCCATTGTAGGCGCATCTTCTCTCCGGCACCGAGGGGATGGGGATCTCTTCGAAGGAGGAATAGCTTTTGTTCCATGCGACGTTCAATTTTTCTACGGAGCCATAGCGCCGGAAAAGCCACAGCCTGAAGCTGTTCAGGCAGGAATCAGAGTAGTCGAAATAGTCCCTTGTGCCGTACTTGTGGCCGTGGTATGTCCATTCCTCAGTGCTTCCGGCGGCGATATGATAGCCTATGACGCATTCCTTCCACTTTGAGCCGTTCACAAAGTCGATAAGCGCCTTGAGCGCTCCCCACATATCCTCTCTCCATTTGTCCGAGGCGAAGCTCTCACGTCCCGCCTCTCCCCGGTCGTCCCGGCTCAAAGCGTCAGGGTTCTCCTCTTCCCACCATTCCGAGGTGGACAAATATACCCTGGGGATTATATAAGCTCCCGTACCGTCCGGGGCGATAAGGGTGAGGATCCTCTCGATTTCCGTGAAATCATAGGTGCCCTTTGCAACGAAGAAGTGGGGAGTCAGAGCCCGCAGGCCGCAAAGGGAGTTAAGCCCTTTGTCTCCTGAATAGGCTCCGAAGAAGAAGAGCTTGGTGCCTATATCCCGCTGCTTTTGAAACTGTCCTCCGTCGGCGTTGTAGGTCATAAAGCCGTAGGGCTCGATGATCTTTCCGTTGACGCTTATTTTAACCGCTCCGTCAATCCTTACAAGATGGGCGTTCATGGCGTCCTCTCCTTTCGATACTATTCAGCAACTTGCCGGCAACTTGCCAGAGTATGGCGATTTGTTTGCTATTCATCGATTTGCGAAAGAATTTCGTGTATCTTCTTGCGTGTTATTCTGTGATGTTCTTCAAATAAACCTCTATTGCTGTCTAAACCCATCTGCCATTTACCTTCCGCTTTTGCTTGTTTAGCTATCTCGTCCTGTCTTTCAGAGCTCTCGTCAAATATCTGCTAAATCTTTTCCCAAGCTTCTTCTTTAGTCATTTACGACGCATCCTGTAAGCAATGCCAAGTTTCCGTGTTCTGTTTATCATGTCATAATGCAAGTAAGGATCCACATCAAGGTCATCAATACCGATGTCCGGGCTTTCGATCTCTCGTTTGACCGCCGCTTCCTCAAAAACCGAGATTTCCCTCAACACCGCCTTTTTATCGTTGAAGTCAATGCTTTATTTTACCATTCGGCGACGCTGCCGTCGTAATGTCTCCAAATGGGGTTCTTCCAGGAGTGGGGATTCTTGTCCTTCTCCAACACCAACTCACGGTTGACCTCCACGCCTATTCCCGGACGTACAGGCAGATCCACATAGCCGTCATCATACCGGAACTCCTCACGGTTGAGGACATAGTCCATAACCTCGTTGCCCACATTGTAGTGGATGCCGATGGACTGCTCCTGGATAACCGCGTTGTGGCAGGTGGCGTCCACCTGCAGGCAGGACGCCAGCGCTATAGGCCCGAGCGGACAGTGGGGAGCAAGCGCCACATCATAAGCTTCAGCCATGGCGGCGATCTTTTTAACCTCCGTGATGCCTCCGGCGTGGGAAAGATCGGGTTGGATGATGTCCACATAGCCGGACTCAAGGATAGGCTTGAAGTCCCAGCGGGAGAAGCTGCGCTCTCCCGTGGCGATGGGAATGGAGCAGGCTCTGGCGATGTCGGCGAAAGACTCGAGGTTATTTATAAGCAGAGGCTCTTCGATGAACATGAGGTCGAACTCTTCCAGCTTCTTTGCCAACACCTTTGCCATGGGCTTGTGTACTCTCCCGTGGAAGTCTATGGCGATGCCGAAATCCCTGCCGCAAGCCTCCCTTATGGCGGCAACCCTCTCAAGCACCGCGTAAACTTTTACGTAGGAGTCCACGTACTGCAATTCCTCCGTAGCGTTCATCTTCACCGCTTTGAAGCCGGCGTTCTTCTTTTCCAAAGCCGCCGCCGCTGTGTCCGCCGGTCTGTCGCCGCCTACCCATGAATAAACCTGAATACGGTCGCGGCACCTGCCACCCATGAGCTCATAGACGGGAGCGCCGAACTTCTTGCCCTTTATGTCCCAGAGCGCCTGATCGATGCCGGCGATGGCGCTCATCATGACAGCGCCGCCTCTGTAAAACCCGCCTCTGTACATAACTTGCCAAAGATCCTCTATGTTGCCGGGGTCGGCGCCGATAAGGTATGTCTTCAGTTCGTTTACCGCCTCGCGGACAGTTGAGGCTCTGCCTTCAACAACGGGCTCTCCCCAGCCTGTAATGCCCTCGTCCGTCTCTATCTCCACAAAGCACCAGCGGGGAGGCACAAGATACGCGTTAACATTTGTAATCTTCATTATACACCGATCCTTTCAAGTGAAGTCTTTATATATTCCGGGATTTTTTCGTCCGATATTCCCTTGGGCACAAGGCTTGAGCCGATGCCCACTCCGATATAGCCGGCTTTCAGGTATTCCGGGGTGTTCTCCGGGGATATGCCACCCACCGCCACATATTCCGTGCCGTCGAAAGGTCCCCTCAGGCTCTTGACATAGCTCTTCGGCATGTCTCCCGCCGGGAACAGCTTCATTGTGCTGATGCCGTAGGACAGACATACGCTAACATCCGTTGGGGTCAGCACTCCGGGAAGTATTTTGATTTTTTGTGATGCGCAGTATTCCAGCACCTCCGGGTTTGTGGAGGGACTCAAAAGAAACTTCGCTCCCGCGCTCACCGCGTCTGACGCAAGGGAAGGGGTGAGCACCGTGCCGGCTCCGATTATGGCGCCGGGAAACTCTGCGCAGAGCCTCTCGATTTGATTCAGCGCGTCCTTGGTATTCAGCGCCACTTCAAAGAGACGCAATCCTCCCTCGTACAGAGCGGATACATATCTAACCGCCCGCTCCGTTTCCATGCCCCGGAGAATGGCCGTTATCTTATACTTCTTCGTAAGTTCTTTCATGTAAAAACACACCTTTTGCAAAATTTGGACAACTGTTTTCTGTTTTTCCCATTGAAAACTCCGTCCTTTAATGGTATTATAATCTTACCCCGATAAAAAGTCAAATACAATGTAATAAGGAGAGATGCGATTAATGGCAAAGATAGTGACCTTGGGCGAAATCATGATGCGGCTTTCCACAAAAAACTTTGAAAGAATATTCCAGGCCTCGGAGTTTAACGTAACCTACGCCGGAGGAGAGGCGAACGTGGCGGTTTCTCTGGCAAATTACGGCCATGAGGCGGAGTATGTGACGAAGATTCCCGATAACCTCATAGGCGACGCCTGTATCGCCGCCCTTCGCAAGATGAACGTGGGCTGCGACAATATCGTCAGAGGGGGAGAGCGTCTCGGAATCTATTTCCTTGAGACCGGCTCCGCCATGCGCGCCTCCACCGTTACCTACGACAGAAAAAACTCCGCCATCGCCCTGGCAAAAGCAGAGGAGTTCGACTTTGACAAGATTTTCGATGGCTGTGACTGGTTCCACTTCACGGGCATTACCCCCGCTCTCTCCGACGAGGCCGCGGAGCTTACGGAGGCGGCGCTGATCGCCGCCAAAAGCAAGAGCATCAAGGTTTCCTGTGACCTGAACTTCCGCAAAAAGCTCTGGTCGAGCGAAAAGGCGAAATCTGTCATGACCGGCTTGATGAAATACGTGGATGTGTGCATCGGCAACGAGGAAGACGCGGAGAAAGTGCTGGGCTTCAAGCCTGAGAAAACAGACGTGACGACGGGAGACTTGAAGATCGAGGGCTACAGGGATATCTTTAAGCGCATGACTAAGACCTTCGGATTTGAGTATGTGATCTCCTCACTGCGTGTGTCCCACTCCGCCTCGGATAACGGCTGGTCAGGCTGTATCTACAAGGGAGAGACAGATGAATTCTACCACTCGAGGGAATACCGCATTGCTCCCATCGTGGACAGGGTGGGAGGAGGAGACTCCTTTGCCGCCGGCGTCATCTGCGGACTTCTTGACGGCAGGGACTTCCGTGACGCTCTTGAGTTTGCCGTGGCGGCTTCCGCTCTCAAGCATACAATCCCCGGGGACTTCAACATGGTAAGCCGCAAAGAGGTTGAAGCGTTGGTAGGCGGAGACGGCAGCGGAAGAGTACAGAGATAAATAATTTTAAGGAGGATTCCCGTGTATAAGCTTCTGCATGATATAGGCATAATTCCGGTAATCAAAATAAACGACCCGGGGAAAGCGGTTCCCCTGGCTAGCGCCCTTTTGAAGGGCGGACTTCCCGTGGCGGAGGTCACCTTCCGTACAGAAGCGGCGGAGGAGTCGATAAAAGCGATAACCTCAGGCTGCCCGGAGATGCTCACGGGAGCAGGTACGGTGCTCACCCCGGAGCAGGCGGAGAGAGCAGTTGACGCCGGCGCGAGATTCATCGTAAGCCCGGGACTTAACCCCAGAGTGGTGGAGTGGTGCCTTAAAAGAGGCGTTACGATAATCCCCGGCTGCGCTACACCGACGGAGCTTGAGACAGCTCTGGAGTACGGAATAAATGTGGTGAAGTTCTTCCCGGCCTCCGAGGCGGGCGGTCTTCCCATGATAAAGGCAATGAGCGCCCCCTACGGCAGGGTGAGATTTATCCCCACCGGAGGCATTAACCTTGAAAACCTGCCCCAATATCTGGCAAGCCCCAAGGTGCTGGCCTGCGGCGGCAGCTTCATGGTGCAGGAGGAGCTTATAAACAAAGGTCAGTTCGATGAGATCACTTTTATTACCCGCAAAGCGGTGGACGCTATGCTGTGCCTCAGAATCGGTCACGTTGGCATAAACTGTCAGAGCCCGGAGGAGGCGAAAAAAGCCGGCGCCATGCTTAAGATCCTCTCCGGCAGGGATATAGAGCGGGAGAGCGAAGGCGGATTCTTCGTGGGAAGTGAGTATGAGGTGGGAAACAAGCCCGGCAGAGGGCTTCATGGCCATATCGCAGTGCTTACCTCAAACACGGAGCGCGCGGTGTACCATCTCTCGCGGCAGGGAGTGGAGTTTGACCAATCCTCCGCCGGCTATAATACGGACGGCAGTCTAAGGCTTATATATCTCAAGGATGAGATCGCCGGCTTTGCTTTCCACCTTGTGGAAAGATAATCTTTGTTATTCAAAATCATGATTTTTTGCACAAACTCCGTCAAAACAGGGGTATTTAATGAAAATACAGGGGATTTTATGCAAGGAAAAGTCCTGTTTGCTGCAACGCTTGCGTCTATTACGAAGCGAAAAGGTACAAAATGTTGAGTATACCGTCCTGATACATGACAATTCTGAAAAATGCAGGAAGTCCTGCATTTTTCTCTTACTTTGTGTATTTTAACGGCATTTTTAGCGGCATAATTATTCTTAACGAAAAAATTACTGGAATTTTTGTAAGAAATAGTGTATAATAAAACGAATGATATGTTAATCGGTCAGAATTGCCCTTTTTGAACGTATCGGCGGCAATATAGCCCGGTTTCACATCATATGGATAATATAAAAGGAGGAATTTTATTGTCAACTAAATACGTCTATATGTTCAGCGAAGGAAACGGAACAATGAGGGAACTGCTGGGTGGCAAGGGCGCCAACCTTGCGGAAATGACAAACCTTGGAATGCCCGTACCCCAGGGCTTCATTATCACTACAGAAGCCTGTACCAGGTACTACGAGGATAATGAAACAATAGCGCCCGAAATTGAGGCTGAAATCTTTGAGTATCTCAAGAAGCTCGAAAAGATAACAGGAAAGATTTTCGGCGATCCCGAAAATCCCCTGCTGGTGTCGGTAAGAAGCGGCTCGAGAGCCTCCATGCCCGGTAT
The DNA here is from genome assembly GCA_012514045.1 of Clostridiales bacterium. Taxonomy (GTDB): domain Bacteria; phylum Bacillota; class Clostridia; order Oscillospirales; family QAMX01; genus JAAZBA01. The sequence continues at coordinate 16,846 of JAAZBA010000374.1, forward strand.
GATGGATACCATCCTCAACCTTGGTCTCAATGATGAGGTGGTTGAGGGCATCGCAAAGCTTACAGACAACCCACGCTTTGCCTACGACTCCTACCGCCGTTTTATCCAAATGTTCTCCGATGTCGTTATGGAAGTCCCGAAGAGCTCATTCGAGCAGTTTATTGACAAGGTTAAAGCCGACAAAGGCGTAACAGAGGATCTGGAGCTTGACGCAGATGATATGAAGCGTCTTGTTGGCATGTTTAAGGCTTACTTCAAGGAGATGAAGGGCTTCGACTTCCCCACAGAGCCCAAAGATCAGCTTTTTGAGGCTGTTAAAGCGGTTTTCCGCTCCTGGAACAACCAGAGAGCAATCGCGTACCGCCGTATGAACGATATCCCCTCTTCCTGGGGCACAGCCGTCAATATACAGGCCATGGTATACGGCAACATGGGCGTTACCTCCGGTACAGGCGTAGCTTTTACGCGTAACCCCTCCACAGGCGAGAACAAGCTCTACGGTGAGTTCCTTATGAACGCTCAGGGCGAAGACGTTGTGGCAGGTGTCCGTACACCGAATACAATCGACCAGCTCAAAGAGATCATGCCCGATGTCTACGATCAGTTTGTGGACATCGCCCAAAAGCTTGAGAACCACTACCGCGATATGCAGGACATGGAGTTTACCATTGAAAACGGCAAGCTTTACATGCTCCAGACGAGAAACGGCAAGCGTACTGTTCATGCCGCGCTGAAGATCGCCGTTGATCTCGTAAACGAGAAGATGTGCACCAGGGAGGAAGCTATCCTCAAGGTCGAGCCCAAACAGCTTGACACGCTTCTCCATCCCCAGTTTGACACAGTCGCTCTCAAGAAAGCAAAGCCCATCGCAAAAGGTCTTCCGGCATCCCCCGGCGCCGCCTGCGGCAAGGTTTGTTTCTCCGCTGAGGCTGCCATCGTAGCCGCCAAGACCGGCAATAAGGTTATTCTTACAAGACTTGAAACTTCCCCCGAGGACATCGAGGGTATGGCTGCCTCTGAAGGTATCCTCACGGTTCGCGGCGGTATGACATCCCACGCCGCCGTTGTTGCCAGAGGAATGGGTACCTGCTGCGTAGCGGGCTGCGGTGAAATCATGATGCATGAAGCCGCCGGCTATTTTATGATAGGCGATATTAAGATTAGTGAAGGCGATTATATCTCTCTCGACGGCTCCACCGGTAATATATATCTTGGTCAGATCCCGACAGTTGACGCCAGCGTATCCGGCGACTTCGGAACCTTTATGTCCTGGGCAGATGAAATCAGAACACTTAATGTGAGAGCGAATGCCGACACACCCAGAGACGCTGAGCATGCTGTAAAGTTGGGCGCTGAGGGCATCGGTCTCTGCCGCACCGAGCATATGTTCTTCGACGCGGACAGGATTCCCGCCGTTCGTCAGATGATCATGGCAAAGAGCGAGGAGAAGCGCCGTGCCGCTCTTGACAAACTCCTGCCCATGCAGAGGGAAGACTTTGAGGGCATCTTCAAGGCTATGGGCGGACGCCCCGTAACGATCCGTCTCCTTGACCCGCCCCTCCATGAATTCCTGCCCCAGGAGGACGATGACATCCGTTCCCTGGCTGCCGAAATGGATATCTCCTATGAGGAGCTCCGAGAGACCGTTGAAGCTCTCCACGAGTTCAACCCCATGCTTGGTCACCGCGGCGTAAGACTTGCCGTAACATATCCGGAAATCGCCGAGATGCAGGCCCGAGCCATTATCGAGGCTGCCATCAATGTCAAGAAGGAAACAGGTCTCGAGATTGTGCCCGAGATCATGATCCCCTTGGCAGGCGAAAAGAAGGAGCTAAAGTACGTCAAGGACTTTGTAACAGCTACAGCCGATAAAGTTATAGCTGAGTCCGATGTGGAACTTGAGTACCTTGTAGGCACAATGATCGAGCTGCCTCGCGCAGCGCTCACCGCTGATGATCTCGCCAAGGAGGCTGAGTTCTTCTCCTTCGGTACAAACGACCTTACGCAGATGACCTTCGGTTTCTCCCGTGACGACTCTGCGAAGTTCCTTGAGTCTTACTATATCAAGAAGATATTCGAGACAGACCCATTTGCGAGAATCGACCAGACAGGCGTCGGCCGCCTTGTGGAGATGGCCTGCACCCTGGGCCGCCAGACCCGCCCCGACATCAAGCTGGGCATCTGCGGCGAACACGGCGGAGATCCCGCCAGCGTTGAGTTCTGCCATAATGTAGGTCTCGACTATGTATCCTGCTCTCCTTTCCGTGTTCCCATAGCCCGTCTCGCCGCCGCTCAGGCAAGAGTCCGCGAGATCATGGAAATCTGCAGGATCCACAACATACCCAGAATTCCCTTATAAGTTAATTGATATAAAAAAGCCGCAGCGAGTCATAGCTGCGGCTTTTTTGCGTGGGAAAATGTATCCCCCAGTGCGCTAGAGTGTATCACCTCATCAGTCTCATGACGCGGCGCGCCGCGTCATGAGACAACTTCCCTGTTAAGGGGAAGCCTTGGGACGGACTCCTACCTTCAGTATGTGCAGAAACCTTCATCCCCCTTGACTAAAGGGGAGAAACTCGACGCAGCTTTGCTGCGTCAAATGTCACGCATTTGCGAACATCGGAGGGGATCTCACGACACTATCTTCTATGTATATTTAAGCCTCTTAAAATGTAATTCCTATAATCTTACAGTATATCCTTTAGCTGACGGCGAAAGAAGTTGGCGTAGAGTTCATAACCGGCGGAGTTATAGTGCACTCTGTCGTCTATGAATATATCCTTTCTTGGATGGTCGTAGTCCCCCGCGAAACCTTCCTCAAAGAAGACGGGATCGGCGGCGTGGCGAATCAGGATACAGTCATCGTGCTTTTTGCAATAGTCCCCGATAAGCTCGTTGTACTCCCTGAGGGCGCTGCCCAAAGCCAACCAGCACAGCTCCCCGACGAACATGGATAAAGGCCTGACATCACAGACATAGAGTTTGATACCGTGGAAGTCCTGCCTTGCGTACTCTAAAAGTCTGGCTTGAAGGTATACTACCTCCGAGGCGCTGTAGGAAACATCGCGGTCATTACAGAAAGCTTGCAGCACTATGGCTCTCGGCTCGTAGGCTCTGATTAGGCGGGGATAATAGTAGAGAAGCTCCTCCGCAGTGCTGCCGCCGATTCCGTGATTAAGACAGGCTTTTGAGCCGTCGGAGCCTAAAATCACATCATGCAGGTTTACGTTACCATATTTTGGCTGCCAGCGTGTAAAGGAAGAATCACCATAGAAGATGATTTTTCCCTTTTCTACAGGTCTTGATTCGATTTCTACTACAAAGTCCTCAAGGCGGCGGATATTAAGTCTTACGTCAAGCATTGTTTTATTCTCCTTTACAGCTGTATTTTCCTTACAGTACCGCCGAATTCGGCGGCGGTTATTGTGTTGTGTGTCACTATGGGTGAGGTAAGTGCCGGGGAGGAGAGAGAAATGCGTCTTATAAGAGCGGCGCTTTCTCTGTGATATATGTAAATTTTACTGTCGGAGGCGGCGAAAATAAGCTTGTCTCCCCATATTATCGGGGTGCTCTCCACGGTCATTTTTCCAGGTCCCTCGTAGGGTACTGTAAAGAGCTCCGCCTCTCCGACGGGAAATTCCTTTATTGTATCAAGGCTTTTCGGGTCAAGGGCGAGCGCTCCGTGAGAACAGGTGGGGACATAAATAAATCCGTCCGCCGAAACGGGGGCGCCGGAAACATCAAAATTATACATTGTCTCCCGCTCCAGAATAACCCCACCCGTATCGGCGTTTACAATAACTCCCCTGTCAAGCCCGAAGGTGTATACCCGATCTCCCAAAAGGAGAGGTGTGGAGCTTTCAAACCAGCAGCCCTTGCAGGTCTGTTCCCAGGCAAGACTTCCGTCGGAGAGGTTGAGGGCATATAGACGCTTCCACTGGGCTCCGATAATGACACGGTCTCGCTTTTTGTCGTAAATCCATCGGGAGGCGCTTTTGGAGCAGGAACAATAGTCTGATATCCAAAGGAGTTCTCCTGTGGATTTATTGAACGCGTGAACCTGACAGGCTCCTCCGGCAAGAAGGATATCTCCGGCGATAAGGACGCCGCAGTAATTGTAATATGGATAGGGGAGTTTTGTTTTTTCCCGCCACACCAGGTTCCCAAACTCGGCTTCAAGGCAGAAAACATTTCCGACGCTGTCCTGGAAGTATATATGGTTTTCCTCTGTCACCGCGTTGTTGTATACTCCATACTCTGTGGGGAAGCGCCACAGTATTTTGCCGTCCTCTCCTTTAAGCCTCGCGACTCCGCAGTCTCTGGGGATGCTCTCGTCACAGGTGCAGACGATTATGTCATCACCGATTGGAGCGAGGGTGGAATAGAGGATACGTCCCCCGGGAGATGTTTCCCACATGCTATCCTCCGGCGCATGGCACTTTTCATTGTAGATTATGTCGCTTGTAAGCATATGTCCCTCAATGGCAACCTTTCTTATTCCCGCAGGGGAGGAATCTATCCCTCCCGTATCGGGACGGGAGGCGCCGATGATGTATACACCGCCGTCATTTGCGCCCAGCTGGGTATGGTAATGACCGAAGCACCAGGCAAGAAGCCCCATTTCCCGTAGATCATATATCTTTCCTTCGAACACAGGAGAGAAATTCCCTTCGTCGTTACAGGAGTTGTGGCAGAAAATGATGAGTTTTTTGTCCTTGGGCACAAGAGCCATATCGTTTATGAGCCATTCCCACTGATCCGATCTTCTGTAACCGCTCTCCCTGTCGCCGTAACCTATGGACATGACGGCGAAGTGGATTTTCCCGCAGTCGAAGGAGTACCAGGAGGGGCCGTAGAGCTCCTCATAAGCCTGCTCTCCGTATTCACTGCCATAGAAATCATGGTTGCCGATAGCGTAGCGCACCGGACAGCCTACAGTTTCGGCGTTCATTGCCAGATAGTGGCGGTAAAGTCCGTCAATCCTGCACAGATCTCCGGTGTTTATAAAAAAAGCGGGGTTGTGCTTGTCAACAGCTTCCCGAAGAAAGGGGATAAAGGTGCACTCGATGCTCTCTATCTCTGTGTCGGAGATGTGGAGGTATGAAAAATCCTCCCCTGTTTCTACGATTTCGCAGAAAAAGTCGATGCCGCCTTTGCGTGATGTGACGGGTTTGTACCAGTCGCTGTGGTGACGGGTAAGGGCGCAGAGAAAGACCATTCGGCATCTTTCCCAGCCGGGCAAGGTGTACTCTCCCCGTTCGTCTGTTTTTACCGAGTGAAGTCCGTCGCTGACGGTTACTCCGGGATAGACTTTTTTGCCGTCACATGAATATACAGTGCCGCGAATAACCATTATAATCCCTCCAGTTGGTGTCATTATATCACAGAAAACAGCCCTTTGCCACAGGTATAAATTTAATAGCTGAATTTCCTTTAAAAATGCAGAAATTACAACAAGAAAATTGCAAATTGTGGTAGAAATCCGTAAGGCTCTGTGATATAATTAGCTATAATCACAGTTGTACTTGAGAAATATAAAAGAAATGAGGGATAACATATGGCAAAAAAGGCGGCTGTTTTAGATGAGCGTGGTCACCGCAAGTTTGGTATGCTTGACAACCTTGCTTACGCAGCCGGAGACTTCGGCTGCAACATGAGCTTCGCGCTAAAGGGAACAATGGTTATTTTCTGGACTCAGTACATGAAGATGGACTCCCTTGTTTACGCGGCGCTGCTCCTTGTTGTGCAGGTATGGGACGCTATCAACGACCCCCTTATCGGTTCAATAATTGACGCGGACCACCGGAAGTACAAGCTGGGCAAATTCAAAACCTATATCCTTATCGGCTCCATCGGACTCCTTTTCTCAGGCGCTCTATGTTTCATACCCTGGCCTGGCGCTCCGGCATTGGCAAAAAATATCATCTTCATTGCCGGATACATTATCTGGGACGCGTCCTACACTATAGCAAACGTGCCCTATGGCTCCATGTTGTCTCTTATCTCCGGAGATCCCGGTGACAGAGCGTCCCTATCCGCGTGGCGCTCCATCGGAAGCCTTGTGGGAC
>JAAZBA010000248.1 GCA_012514045.1 Clostridiales bacterium
AAAAAGTAGTAAAAGCTATGTGTGATGCTTCTGATGAAAAGTCGAAAAAAGAAAAAGCCACAGCAAAAAACGCTGCAGCCTTTCAAAATATGGCGCGCCTGAAGGGATTCGAACCCCCAACCGTCAGAACCGGAATCTGATGCTCTATCCGTTAAGCCACAGGCGCATAGATGCCGTCGCGGATTTTTATCCGCGACGGTATTATACATCAAAACCTTAAAAATGTCAATTATTAAAGCGCTTTAAGCTCCGCTGTCATTTTCTTGAGCTCTGTCGGGATATCAAGTCTCTGGGGACATTTCCTGGCGCAGGCGCCGCAGCTTATGCACAGGTCGGGATGAGCTGTATGATTCTCACTAGTGCCGAAGCGGGAATATCTGCGCTTGGCAACCTCATTAAGTCCCCATACCTTGTAACGGTTGTAGGCATCAAATACCTCTGAGGGCTTGATACCCTTGGGGCATACATCGCAGTAATTGCAGCCGGAGCAGTAGTTGGAAGCCAGGGCTTTGAGCTCGTCCGTGTTCTTTGTGAGCTTCTCCCAGTCTTCACGGGTAATAACTCTTGCCGCCTCGGAATGACGGACATTCTCCTCCACCATCTCAAGGGAGGTCATACCAGACAATGCAATTGAAACAGAGGGATTGCCCAGAACAAACTTAATCGCAAGCTCTGCTCCGCTTTCGGCTGGAACGTCAAACTTAGCAAGGAAATCCTTTCCGCCCAAAGCGAGATTGCCACCGCCTACAGGCCCCATGACGGTGATACCTACGCCCTTGGAGGAAGCATAGGCCATGCCCTCCTCGTTGGAACGGTCAATAAGATTATACTGGCACAGAAGGCTTGTAAACGCTCCCGTGTCAACCATTTCGTCCATGAGATCGCGCTTGTCGTGGAAAGAGAATGACAGATGACGGATCATGCCCTTTGCTTTTGCCTGCTCCGCAAGGTCAATGAGTTTAAATGGAAGGACCACTTGCTCCCAGTGTTCCCGGTTCATGGAATGGAAATGATAGAAATCGATATAATCCATATCGAGACGCTTCAGAGACTCCTTAAGGAAGTACCAGAAGTCATCAGCCTTCTTTACACTCCACATGGGAAGCTTGGTGGAAATGTATATCTTGTCGCGAAAACCTTTTACAGCTACGCCCAAAGCCCGCTGGCTGTCGCTGTTACAGTAGCCCCAGGCTGTGTCAAAATAGTTAACGCCCAGTTCATAGGCTCTCTTTATCATGGGAGTAACGAGGCTGTCATCAACTCTTGCTGCGTCTCCTTCTCCTATCATTGGAAAGCGCATGCACCCAAAGCCTAAAGAGGATACACGGGCACCACTGTTACCGAAATCTCTGTAAATCATCAGTTTCACTCCTAAGTGTTTTATATACATAGTATAGCACAGGAGCGGTGATAAATCAAGTAAAGGAGTTTTCATGAGAGAAGAAATTCTTCAAATCTTCATAGGAATGTGTTGAAAAAACGATAAAGGTATGATAAAATATAATATCCCGAATAATGTAACTGCGAACAGGAACAGATAAAATGGAAGATATTAAAAGCTCATTTATAGAAGGAAAGCACGCTGTGCTGGAGGCGCTGCGCGCAGGAAGAGTAATAGATAAAATATATTTCCAGAAGGAGTTGTCCGACGCTCAACTTTCCAGAATACGTTCCGAAGCAAAGAAGAAAGGCGTACTGTGTGTTGAATGCGATAAGCGGAAGCTTGATACGATGAGCGAGACAAAGGTTCATCAGGGCATAATAGCCTCTGCTGCCCAAACAAGCTATTCTTCTCTTGATGATATTTTTCGTGCAGCGTCTGAGCGGGAAGAAAAACCATTTATCGTAATATGCGACGGGATAGAGGACCCTCACAATTTAGGCGCAATAATCAGAAGCGCCGCCGCCAGCGGCGTGCATGGAGTGATTATTTCAAAGCATTACAGTGTGGGGCTCAACGCCACCGTGGCAAAAGCTGCGGCGGGAGCCCTTGAGCACATGCTTATAGTGAAGGTTGCTAATCTTACAAACGCAATAAAGGAATTGCAGAATAGGGGAGTATGGGTATTCGCCTCTGCTGCCGACGGAGACAGAACGATGTATGAAGCAGACTTAAAGGGAAGCTGCGCAATAGTCATAGGCTCCGAGGGAAGCGGCATTTCCAGGCTTGTAAGACAGACATGCGACTTTACAGTCAGAATACCCATAAGGACAGAAACAGAATCCCTCAATGCTTCTGTGGCAGCTGCCGTACTTATGTTTGAAGCGGTAAGACAGAGGCAATAGAGCAATAAAAAACTGTACAGGTTGGTGATGATATGGACCATAAGAACAACAACCATGATATGGAGCTTGAGGAAATCAAGCAGATGCTTTCAGAAAGCGAATATGATGAATTAGTCGGCGTGGATATCGACAGTATTATCATGGAATACTCCGATATCATGGAATACTCCGATTCTCCGCAGCAGGAGAAAAAACAGAGTCAGCCTGAGCCTGAACCTGAGCCGGAAATACTTCAAGTGTATCCTGAATCAGAGCCGTCACTTCCCACTGCCGATAAAAAGCCGAGACCTCAGACAGATTCCTCCAATCTACGCCGTGATATTGCCAGCGGCGTGGATGAGGTGATAAATCTCAAGCAGCGGGAAAAGGAGCGGGGAGGCAAACAGATACCGAAATCCGTGGAAGAAGCAAGCCCTGTGAGACTTGCCCCTGAATATGAGAACACCACTCAGGAGCTGTTGCATGAAAAGGCATCTAAACGCGTAATCAGCACAGAGCTCAGATCATTCCGAAAGCTCATGCCGGCAGACGCTGCGGAACGGGCAAAAAGCGCTGTAAAGTACTTCAGAATCCGCTCAATTGTAACAGCGGTGCTTACGGTAATTTCCTGGTATATCCTGGCAGCTCCCACCTATCTGTGGAAGCTTCCGAAGTTTATATCTTACATGGAAAAGCCCTACATATATCTCTTTATCTTAGCCGCGCTGCAGATATTGGCTATGTTTATGTCAATAAGCATAATCACTGATGGGCTGCGTTTCCTGTTAAAGGGATGGTTGAAGATGGAGTGTCTTGTATCTCTTGGAGCCATAGCGACGCTTATTCATACCCTTATGATAATGATAAAGCCGAATTGGGGCGGATTTCTTCCTTACACCTGCGTATCAATATTTGTCATGTTTATCTCGCTGAGCGTGCGCTGCAAGCGATATGAAACTGTTTATAGAGCATGCAGGGTTGCCTCAACATCCAGCGGCCGGTTTTTCATTGTAAAAGGTATTGAGGATTCTGACGGAAAGATAAAAACAGTTTACAAAACCAAAGCATCTCCCTTAGAGCAGGAATTTATGGAACTTATCCTTGAGGAGGACAATTCGGAAAAGCTCATGCGTTTCCTTGTGCCGCTGCTTATTGTTGTGGCTTTAATTCTTGCGATAGTGGCGTCTTTCGGATCCGGATACGCCAAGGGGATCATGTGGTATCTCAGCGCATTGCTGTCCATTTCCTTCCCTTGCGGAATCGCCTTGTCCTTTGTATATCCCTTCTCGGCTGCCTCCACCCGTTCATCTCAGTTGGGAATTGCTATAGCAGGAATTGACGGTGTTAGGGGACTAAGGGATGTGCACGCTGCGATTGTAACGGAAAACGATATATTCCCCACAAAAATGATAACCGTATCTCAGCCATCCACATTTTTGAGCTTCACTCCCGAAAAGGTGAATTTATGCGCCCTGAGCGTGCTGAAGGCTTCCGGCAGCGGATTATACGATGCTTTTCTTTCTAATCTGCCTCAGACTCCTATGAATCCTCCAGTGGCAGAGAACTTTGAGTTCTTCGACACAAACGGCATGACCGCATATGTAAACGGAGAAAAGGTTTTTGTAGGTACAGGAAACTTCATTCTCAGAATGGGCATACGTATCGCTGACGGCGTAAATGTCAAAAACACTGTGTTTGTGGCGATAAACATGCAGCTGGCAGGAGCTTACTCCATAAAGTACGATTCTCTTCTGTCTGTGAAGCGTTCTCTTTCATACATGATAAAGCGAAAGCTTATCCCGGTGCTTGCGGTGCGTGACTTCAATGTGACGCCTCAGATGATAGAGAGCAAGTTTAAAGTTGACGCAAACAGCGTAGGCTATCCCGAAATCGAGGAGAGAATCAGCTACTCCGGCATCAAGGATAATCAAGATGACAAAACCTGCGCGATTATGTCTGTGGACAACATGATAAACTATTCCGAGGTTCTCGCCGCGGGCAAGCGCATAGCCTTTGCTCAGAAATTCAATATGGTGCTCGGATGCATAAGCACTGTTTTAGGTGTACCTTTGGTGTTTTATCTTCTGTACACTGGAGCCGCCGCCTCTGTAACACCAGCAAATCTGCTTTATTACATGATCCTGTGGATGATTCCAGTATGCCTGACATCGATTGGCGTAGGTCGAAGATAAAGCCGGCAAAAAAATCAAAAAAACGAAAATTAATGTTGAAATATAGACCGAGATATAGTATAATCAGTGCGATATGCTGATTTAGGTTATATTATAGCAAATGAGAATAAGGAGAATAACAGGATGAGCTACACAATAGACAAGATAAGAAATATTTGTCTACTCGGACACGGCAGCGATGGAAAGACCTCGCTTGCGGAAAGCATGCTTTATTTAACAAAGGGAACCGACAGACTCGGAAAGATTTCCGATGGTAACACTGTATGCGACTATGACCCTGAAGAGATCAAGAGACATTTTTCTATCTCTGCGGCACTGGCTCCGGTTGAGTATAACGGCTACAAGGTAAACGTAATCGACACTCCCGGATACTTCGACTTCGTGGGAGAAGTTTTCCAGGGACTGAGAGTCGCTGATGCCGGACTTATCGTTTTAACAGCCAAGAGCGGTATCGGTGTGGGCACGGAAAAGAGTTGGAAGTACCTTGCCGACCGTGACCTTCCCCGTATGATCTATGTTTCCAAGCTCGACGAGGATCACGCCGATTTCTACAAGGTCTTCGAGAGCCTGAGAGAGATGTTCGGTATAAGCATTTGTCCGGTTGTCATCCCGATTGTTGAAGGTGAGCAGACAATCGGTATCGTTGACCTCGCCGCTGACAAAGCCTATGAGTTTAAAGGCGGCAAGAGAGTTGAAATCCCTATCCCAGCTTCCATGTCCGACAAGATTGAGGAGCTTAAAGGTATCCTCGATGAGGCTGTTGCCGAAACAGACGAAGAGCTCATGATGAAATTCTTTGATGAAGAACCATTTACAGCCGAAGAGATGACTCAGGGCATCCGTAACGGTGTAAAAGCTAAATCTCTTGTCCCCGTATTCTGCGGTTCCGCTATCAGCGGTCTCGGAACGCTGACACTTATTGATTCCATTGTGAAATATGCCCCGGCTCCTTCTGAAGTGGAGCCTGAAAAGGGTACAAACGCCGCCGGAGACGCCGTTGAGATTGAGTATGATCCTGACGGTACAGTCTGCGCTTTCGTGTTCAAGACGGTTACCGACCAGTATGGACGTTTCTCCTTCTTCAAGGTTATCAGCGGCAAGATTACAAGTGACATGACGCTTGTGAATGCCCGTACAGGAGAAAACGAGAAGTTAGGTCGTATCTACATGGTTCGCGGCAAGAAAAACATTGAGGTTGACGAGCTTGTAGCCGGTGATATCGGTGCAGTTTCCAAGCTTTCTGACACAAAGACGAATGACACCCTTTGTGATTCAGCCAGAGTCGTATCTCTCGCTGAGATTGAGTTCAATAAACCTTGCTACACCCAGGCCATCTCACCGACGGCAAAAGGCGGCGAGGAAAAGATTGCTACAGGTCTTACAAGACTCAAAGACGAGGATCAGACATTTGTCAGCTACATGGATACAGAAACAAAACAGTATGTTATATCCGGCGCCGGAGATATGCACCTTGACGTGCTCTGCTCAAAGCTTAAAAGCAAGTTCGGTGTTGAGCCTGTTCTTGAAGACGCCAGGGTTCCCTATCGTGAGAAAATTCGCAAGAGTGTTACTGTAGAAGGAAAGCACAAGAAGCAGACCGGCGGCCACGGCCAGTATGGTCATGTCAAGATTGAGTTTGAGCCCTTTGAATGCGATGATCTCATATTTGAAGAGAAAATCTTCGGCGGAAGCGTTCCGAAGAACTTCCATCCAGCGGTTGAAAAAGGTCTGCGCGAATCAATTGACAAAGGAGTTCTCGCAGGCTACCCGGTTGTTAACCTTAAGGCTACACTGGTTGATGGTTCATACCACGACGTTGACTCCAACGAGCTCTCCTTTAAGCTCGCTGCCCGTCTCGCATTCAGAGCCGGTATACCTCAGGGCAATCCCGTTCTTCTTGAGCCAGTAGGTTCACTCAAGGTTTATATCCCGGACAGTTACATGGGCGATATCATCGGCGACCTCAATAAGCGCCGTGGCCGTGTTATGGGCATGCATCCCACGGAAGACGGTCTCCAGGTCGTTGAGGCTGAGGTTCCTATGGCTGAGATGAGCACCTATGCTATTGACCTTCGCAGCATGACACAGGGCAGAGGATCCTTTGAGATGCAATTCGAGCGCTATGAGGATGCTCCGCCTATGGTACAGCAGAAAATCGTTGAAGAGTCTAAGGGAAACCTCGAGGATGACGACGAGTAAAAATAACGATAAATTGCTCCCACATAGCCTGTGGGAGCAATTTTAAAGGGGAAATAATGTTATGGAAAAGCGAGAAACGTCATGCGGTACAATTATCGTAAGAAAAATCGGCAAGCTTAGATATATTCTTCTGATTAGAAACAAGTCCGGTCGCCACTGGTCTTTCCCCAAAGGTCATGTTGAGATAGGAGAAACCGAGGAACAGACAGCACTTCGCGAGACAAGAGAAGAAACAGGTCTTGAAGTATCAATACGCGGTGATGTTGAACCGGTGAGGGTTACATATTCTCCGCAAAAAGGAGTAACAAAGGAAGTTTTTTATTTCCTTGCAGACTACACCCACGGTGATGTTCAAATCCAGAAAGAGGAGATATCCGAATTTAAGTGGTGCGAATTCACTGAAGCAGCTAAGCTTATTACCTTCGACAACGAGGCAAACGCCCTGCTTGCGTTGACGACTTATATTATGGAATAATTAAAGCTCCAAAGCTTCCGCCTAAGGACTTATGTGTCTTTTAGGGAAACTCTATTCAGCTTCCGTTTGATGGTATCATAAAATCTTTAACTACATTTCAGGCTCCTCATATGTGGGGAGCTTATATTTATACCCTTTAAGTCTCACTTGAACACTGTGTTGTTTTTCATTCTGATTCATGATATAGTGATAAAAAATGAAAAGGCGGGCGCTTTCGCGCACACCTTTTCATAAATCTTTGTATTCAGATGTAAAAGGTTTCTTACTCTGCCTTGTCCTCTGCGTGAGCTTCTTCTTCGCAGCAGCACTCTTCTTCACAGCAGCATTCCTCTGCTGGAATCTCTTCCTCGCAGCAGCACTCTTCTACGGGAGTCTCGCAGCAACAACATTCCTCTGCGGGAGGTACTACACAGTAGCAGCATTCTTCTGCGGCTTCCTCAAGCTCGCAGCAGTTCTTCTCGGCGCATTTCTTCTTCCAGATTATATAACCTACAGCTGCAGCTGCGGAAAGAACACCGACGGCGGCAGCGATGCCGAGATACTTCTTGTTACAGTTAAGTATTTTCATATAGTGTCACCTCATTTCTAGTTTATAATATTATAACACATTCTGTTCCCTCGTCAAGTGGGAAATGTTAAATTTTTCGTTACTGATGCGATTGTATCTGAAAATACTTGAAAATAGAGGCAGAATGTTGTAAAATATTATTGATATTAAATATAAGGATCTGGAGTCACAGGCATGAAAAAAACGAAGAAAATCCGAAGAGCCATCCCAATATATCTTTTGGGAATTACATGGCTTGTCTACGGTCTGATTTTTCCTCTTTATAAAACAGCTCATTTTTTAACCGTGTCACTTTTGTCCGCTGTTGTGTTTATTGTAGCCTATGCTCTCATACCTGCTCGTACGATTGAGATTGAGGTGGATGAAAAGTTCGGCAAAACCGGAAATAAGGACACAGATGAACTGCTTAGCGAAGGAGAAAAGTATCTTTCGAAACTCAGGGAATACAATCAGAAAATATACGAGCCGGATATGTCCCGTCAGGTGTCAAGAATGATTATAGCCGCTACAGGGATTTTCAGTGAGATATCAAAAAATCCTTCAAAGGCGCCGAGAATCCGCCGGTTCATGAATTACTACGTACCAACAACGATTAAAATCCTTGACGCAAGAGAGAAGCTGGCTTCCTCTGGCGTAAAGGGTGAAAATATAACAAAAACCCTTCGCAGCATTGAAGAAAACATGGTTCTCATCGCCTCAGCCTTTGAACGTCAGCTGGACAACCTCTTTGAAGACGAAGCTCTCGACATTTCAACAGATATCGAGGTGCTTGAGGGAATGCTTGCAAGCGAAGGGATAATAACAGAAGACAGGAGAGACAGCAATGGATAACGAAATCAAGCTTACATTCGGCACACCTGAACCCGGGGTTTTAAACGAGCCCATTGAAGGAGTTAAGCGGGATATAGAGGATATAAAAGCAACTCTCTCTCCCGCGGAGCTTGCTACTGTGGAGGAATTCGCCTCCCGCATAGACATCCGCAATTCTAATATGATTCTGCAGTATGGCGCTGAAGCGCAGAAAAAGATTGCCAACTTTTCCGACTCCTCACTTGACAAGGTCAGGACAAAGGACTTGGGAGAAATTGGCAACATGATGAGTAATCTTGTGCTTGAACTCAAAGATTTTTCTCCTAAAGAAGAGGAAAAGAAGGGCATAAGAGGATTTTTCAAAAGAGTTGCAAGCGGCGCCGCAGCTCTAAAAGTAAGATACGAAAAGGCTGAGGTAAACGTAGATAAAATCTGCGGAATGTTGGAGGATCATCAGGTTCAGCTGCTCAAGGATATTGCCGTACTTGATAAGCTATACGACATGAACCTGTCTTACTTCAAGGAAATGAGCATGTATATCCTGGCAGGAAAGAAGCGGCTTGAGGAAATCCGCGCTACGGAGCTTATAAGTCTGCGTGAAAAGGCTGCAAACTCCGGTCTTACCGAGGATGCCCAGGCTGCCAATGATTTGGCAAATCTATGCGACCGTTTTGAAAAGAAGCTCTACGATTTGGAGCTGACGAGAAACATTTCAATCCAGATGGCGCCGCAAATAAGGCTTATTCAAAACAATAACAGCTTGATGGCGGAAAAAATACAGAGCACCATTGTAAATACAATACCTCTATGGAAAAATCAGATGGTTCTAGCGCTGGGTATGGAGCATTCCCGTCAGGCAATGGAAGCCCAGAGAAGCGTTACCGATATGACAAACGAGCTTCTCAAGAAGAATGCCGAGGCTCTCAAGCAGGGAACCTTGGAGACAGCAAAGGAATCTCAGCGTGGTATTGTGGATATCGAGACACTTACATATACAAATCAGACACTTATAACAACAATCGATGAGATGCTGAGAATTAATGCCGAGGGCAAGGAGAAGCGCTATGCCGCCGAAGCGGAACTGGGAAGAATTGAGGATGAGCTGAAGCGCAAGCTCCTCGAACAGAGAAACGGATAGTAAAAGATGAAAGCGAAGTTTTTGGAAAACAAAAAAATCGCCATCATTGCCGCTGCCGCAATGATTTTCATCTCGGTGCTGCTCCTGGGAGGCGTAAAGTTAAGAAGAGACAGAGACAAGGTTCAAGAGTTGTTCTATAGCGGTGTTGAAAAAGACAGCCTGAGCATATATAATGATCTTGCCGCAAGGGCTGAGTCCTCTCAAAACCTTGTGACAATCGCGGCGAAGTACCTTGATGCCAATGCCAAGGAGATAACCTCGGTACAGACAGCCTGCAAATCCCTTCTTGAGCTGGAGCTTCCTTCCGAGATGTACAACGCGAACCACGATCTCACCGTGGCTGTGGATGCTTTATACTCAAAGATTGCGGATATGAAGCTGAGTGAAGAGGATTCCCGCCTTGCCTCAAAGCAGTTTACAGAGCTTTCAAGCCGTAATCAGACCATATCCCATGACGGCTTCAATGGCGAGGCTTCCAGATTTAACACAGTAATGAAATCTTTTCCTGCGTCTCTGATAACCGCGGTAAATGGAATTGAAAGGGTTGATCTATTCAGATAAAATGAAAAAAAGAGTAATAATGCTGCTCCTTGCGGCAATAATACTTGCGGCTCCTGCATTAGCGTTTGATGTGTTGGCGCCTACCGAGCTGTTTTACGTCGCAGACTACGCCGGTGTGTTGGAACGGGATACGATTGAGCACATAGTGGGAAAAAACGATGTTCTATACAATTCCACAGGCGCTCAAATATGCGTTGTAACGGTGGATTTCATCGGTGACGCGGGAATTGAGGACTATGCCTACAAGCTATTTAATGATTGGGGTATAGGATCTGCAGAAAAGAACAACGGAGTGCTTCTGCTGCTTGTAATCGGAGCGGAGGACTACTACTGTATGCAGGGAAAAGGTATTGAAAAGAATCTGTCCTCGGGAGAGCTGGGAGATATTCTCTACGAGTACCTTGAACCCGATTTTGCCGCAAAAAACTACGATGACGGCGTAAGAAAAGTGTTTGACGCCCTTGAAAGCAAAATTTCCACGA
>JAAZBA010000038.1 GCA_012514045.1 Clostridiales bacterium
TGTCCGTGAGTCAGCGCCCGGGAAAAGTGCATTTTCAGAATCTCAAGGGTTACTTCTTTACTGTGACCGAACCAGATGGGGCCGTTGTATGCCGGTAGGCTGTTGGGAGGCTTTGACAAATGGGTTCTTGTATCGTTTTCCGCCATGTAGAGCTTCCCGTGGAGCTTCAGAGAGTCTATACACATCATGTTGGCGTGATCCATTCCGGGCCTGCGGAGCTCCGCGTAGGAGACGGGAGAACAGAGGAAGTCAATTTTGTCACTCTCCAGAATGTACTTCATGCCATGATGACAACTTGTTCTGTCCGGCACAAACATTGTGTAGCCGTAGAAAGAGCCTGTCACAAGTCTTGAACTGGTGCATTCCTTTGCGACGCCGCAAAGCTCGATAATCGTTTCCGCGAATAATCTTGACATACGCTCATAAAATTCCCCTGAATCCCTGTCTATTCTCTCTCGAGATATAAGCTCTTGCGTTCTTTTTCCGTCGCAGCAGCCTATTCCGAAGTCGAAGGGGAACCACTCCTCGGTATTGCCGGAGGAAATCTGGTACCCGATAATGCTGTCACAGTAGTCGGAGGACTCCACATGGGCTATATAGTCCCGGAGAAGTCTCTTTGATTCTTCAAGCCATGTCTCGCTTGCAAAGCAGGAGCGTCGGTGCTCGGCATAGCCTGAGGTCAGAAGCTCGTCGGGATGCTCTTTTTCCCATCTCACTGGAAGGGATACGTTTACTCTTGGGAAGATGTACGCATCTGGTCTGGCAGCGAGGATGTCTCTTACCCGTCTGTCTGCTTCCGAATAATCCGGCTCCTCACCGTCGTAGATACCGGGTGAGAGATATGTCATGCGTGTTCTTTCGTTTATTGTCTGGGATGAAAAGAATATGGGGACGCTGTAAAGCCTGAATCCGGCGTTTGCAAAGTCTCTGTATCTAGCGTTGTTCGTGTAGTAGCTTATATAAGCCAGCTCAGGCACCCGAGCGCCCGTTTACGAAGAGCGCCGGAATTCCTCCGACGCTCTTTACACAGGAAGTCACCATATCTTATTCACCACGGAGAATCTCGCTTGTGAGCTCGGCTACCTCTTTCATTTGGTTGTAGTCCCTCTGGAAGAAGCCGATACAGCAAATATCTGTGGACTTGATGCCGTCGTAAGCCTCCTTTATGGCGGCTCTTGTGGCGTTGGTGTATTCCGATTTGTCTATGTTTTCGTAAATCTGTCCTCCGGCCAGGATCTTGAAAGCGATAACAGGCTTTTCCACCTCACGGATAGCCTTAAGCATAAGGGGGCGATCCTCCATGTGGAACTTTATGCGCTTGGGTTTGCCCGTTACGAAAGCGGAGGGGGCTGCTTCGCCGCGCTTTCTGGAGTTGTGCAGGCAGGACACGTAAAAGTCGACTCCCCAGTCCTCGTACTCAGCTCTCAGCATTGTTTCTGGCACATGAGTGCCCAGCCCCGCCTTCAAGCCATACTCTTTTATAATCTTTATTCTATCCTTAAGAATCTGTGTGTTTCCCGCTTCTACGAAACCGTCGGTATCGGTGCCCCTGTGGTAAATGCCCAGAGGATTTGCATCCGCCATCATGCGGCAGTTGACCTCGAAGTCGATGGGAGCGAATGACTGGAAAATCCAGTTTATGTTCCTGTTCTTCATGTCATGATGGTAGATAGCCCGCAGCATGAAGTCGTTGCCTAAGGGAAGCCATGTGTTATAGCCTAAAGTCACGGATTCTTCCATCATGTCAAGCACTATATTTTCTGTGTAATAACCAAGCATATCATCTTTTGAGATAAGGTTCTCAATGTAGGTGTGTCCGTTGATTGGGTTGTCACCTACGATCATTCTTGATACGCTTTTCCCGAGAAAATCTACCTGTGGCAGCATACGCGATACCTCCTTATATTATTTTCAAACGCAAAACTACAGTTTTACTCCGGCATAGTGGGGCTTTTCAAGAATCTTTTCCTTGTTTTCGGAAAATTCCCGGTGCTTTATGGCGATTACCAGAAAGTCTCCGCTTTCAATTGCCTCTTCAAGGGATATGTTCTCAAAACCCATAACCTTTCCCAACGGAGCGTTAGGCTCACAGGCTCTCACTTTATATCCTCTGTCTTTGAGGATATTCGCTAATGTTACAGCAGCGGAGTCGCGCAAATCGTCGGTGTCCTGCTTATAGGCGAGACCCAGCACGCACAGCCGGCGGCTGCGGTCGCACTTTATGCTGAGTTCTATCTTGTCCGCGGTCCACTCCGTTTTATAGTCGTTTATTCTTCTTGCGGTTTTTATAAGAGGGGTATCCTCCGGGAAATGCTCGCAAATGAACCAGGGCACCACCGGAATACAGTGGCCACCCACGCCGATGCCCGGAGTATGTATATTCACTCTGGGATGGCAATTGGCAAGGCTTATCAGCTCGTCAGTGTCGATCTTAAGCTTGTCGCAGATTATGGACAGTTCATTGGCGAAGGCGATGTTTATGTCCCTAAAGGTGTTTTCCACCAGCTTTGCCATTTCTGCCGTAACAGTATTTGTGATGCGGACACTGCCTTTGGTGAGCACGTTTTCATATATCTCACGGGCGATTTTTGCTCCCTCTTCGCTTTCCGTGCCGATGAGTCTGTCGTTTTCCCTCAGCTCCCGTAGCATGCTCCCGGGTATGACCCGCTCGGGGCAGTGCGCCATGTGAAAGCTGCCCTTCTCAAGACCGGACTTCTCATTGATGAGATCTTCCAGCATAAAAGTAGTATTCGGAGCCACCGTAGATTCCAGCATCACCAGATTGCCCTCTGCGATTACGCTTGCCACAGATTCGGAGGCGCTCAAAAGGTATTTCTTTTCAA
>JAAZBA010000243.1 GCA_012514045.1 Clostridiales bacterium
CTTTATTCTGTAATCGTGAAATTTCTTCGTATATGATTTAATGATATTATACTGAACAACACCATTGTCATTTGAGGTCACGTTATTTGGCACTTTTTTTCTTGACGGCGGTTTATAAATGTGATAAAATACATAAATATAAAATTTTAAGGAGGATATGATATGGCACACTATTTTTCGGAGCCTTCACGCACATTTAATGAATATCTTCTCATTCCAAGTTATTCTTCTTGCGAATGCGTTCCGTCAAATGTTAAGCTCAATACTCCCCTTGTAAAGTTCAGAAAAGGCGAAAAGAGTGAGATCTACGCCAATATTCCTTTGGTATCTGCTATAATGCAGTCTGTATCAAATGATACAATGGCTATAGCTCTTGCTATTGAAGGCGGAGTATCCTTCATATACTGTTCCCAGAAAATTGAGAGCCAGGCTGCGATGATAAAAAAGGTCAAAAGTTACAAAGCCGGATTTGTAACAAGCGACTCCAATATAAAGCCCGATCAGACTCTTGCCGACGTAGTTGCACTTAAGGAAGAAAAGGGACACTCCACTATCCCTGTAACAGATGACGGAACATCAAACGGCAAGCTTCTGGGCATCGTAACAGGCCGCGACTACAGAGTTTCAAGAATGAGCGCCGACACAAAGGTCCGGGAATTCATGACTCCGTTCTCGAAGCTTATTTATGCCTACGAGGGAACAACACTTAAGGAAGCAAACAATATAATATGGGACCATAAGCTTAACTCCTTGCCGATCATCACGAGGGACGGGAACCTTGTATCACTAGTATTTCGCAAGGACTACGATTCTGACAAAGAACATCCCAACGCTCTGCTTGATAGCTCTAAGAGATACGTAGTGGGCGCCGGTATAAATACACGTGACTACGCCGAGCGTGTACCAGCTCTTATAGAGGCAGGCGCAGACATCCTTTGTATCGATTCATCCGAAGGTTTCACCGAATGGCAGAAGCTGACAATAGACTACATCCGTGAAAAATACGGCAACACTGTAAAGGTAGGCGCCGGCAACGTTGTCGACCGTGATGGTTTCATGTTCTTGGCAGAAGCAGGCGCCGATTTTGTCAAGGTAGGTATAGGCGGAGGCTCTATCTGTATAACAAGAGAGCAAAAGGGTATCGGACGCGGTCAGGCTTCCGCTCTTATTGAGGTTGCTGCAGTAAGAGATGAGTACTACAAGAAGACAGGTATATATGTCCCTGTATGTTCCGACGGTGGTATCGTTTACGACCACCATGTGACATTGGCTCTTGCTATGGGCGCCGATTTTGTTATGCTGGGCAGATACTTCGCCCGCTTTGATGAGTCTCCCACAAACAAGCTCAACATTAACGGCACATACGTAAAGGAATATTGGGGTGAAGGCTCAAGCCGTGCCAGAAACTGGCAGCGCTATGATTTGGGCGGCGCGGCTAAACTGACATTTGAAGAGGGTGTTGACTCATACGTGCCTTATGCAGGTAAGCTCAGCGATAATGTGCACATAACTTTATCCAAAGTTCGCTCCACTATGTGTAACTGCGGCTCCTTGACGATTTCCGAACTGCAATCTAAAGCAAAGCTGACTCTTGTCTCTTCTACATCCATCATTGAGGGCGGAGCCCATGATGTGATCCTCAAGGACAAGGCGGCATCTCCCATAAAGTGATATGACGATTTACGAAGTAATCGAAGATAGCGCTCGGGAGTTTCCCAGGCGTACCGCTTATAGCTACTTTTCAAAGCATTGCACATATGAAGAGTTTAAGCGTGACATCGATAGCACAGCCTCCGGACTTCTGTCTATGGGCATAAAGTCGGGCGACCGTGTGGCGGTAACTGCTATGAACTCCCCCGAGACTATAACCGGAATATACGCACTGAATAAAATAGGCGCCGTAGCGGTTATGCTGAACCCCAAGTCGCCTGCGAAAGAGTTGACAGGTCAGCTCCGTCTGACAAAGGCTAAAGCTATTATCTACTCCTCCCTTGTTGAGAACAGCGTAAACGAAGCCATACAGGAATCGGATGTGACTTTGGCAATAAGGATAAACTCCCTTAAAGGGTTGTCGATTAAGTTTCTGGTAGGCAGCCTGTGGAAAAACCTCTGGAGCGGTGAAAAGAGAGTGCCGTTCCCGGAAAGGGTAAAAAGAATATCTTTCCATAAGCTCACAGGTGAA
>JAAZBA010000109.1 GCA_012514045.1 Clostridiales bacterium
AAAGAAGTCGAAGCCACCATTAAACAAGAGGGTGAGAGAGCCTTATTCGAGACAGGCGTACACGGCATCCATCCGGAGCTTGTAAAGCTTCTAGGCAGAATGCGCTACCGCACAAGCTACGGCCAGAATGTGCTCATGCACAGCATTGAGGTATCTCACATATGCGGGATCTTGGCAAGCGAGCTGGGCGTTGACGCAACGCTTGCGAAGAGAGCAGGTCTTCTGCACGATATAGGCAAGGCTGTTAACCATGAGGTTGAAGGCTCCCATGTTGATATCGGCGTTGATCTTGCCAGAAAGTATAAAGAAAATCAGGAAGTCCAGCACGCCATCCAGGCTCACCACGGGGACGTGGAAGCAACAACCGTTATCGCTTGCCTGGTACAGGCTTCCGACGCCATTTCCGCCGCCCGTCCCGGCGCCAGAAGAGAGAATCTGGAATCCTACATCAAGCGCCTTGAAAGGCTTGAGGAGATTGCCAACTCCTTTACAGGCGTTGAGAAGTCCTTCGCCATACAGGCAGGCCGCGAGGTACGCATAATTGTAAATCCCGAGACCGTCAGCGATGACGATATGGTGCTCCTAGCCAGAGATCTTTCAAAGAAGATTGAGTCCGAGCTGGAATATCCGGGTCAGATAAAGGTAAACGTGATTAGAGAGACAAGAGCCACAGACTACGCGAAATAACGAACAGATCAAGGGGCTGCAGCAAAACTCAGATTTTGCTGCAGCCCCCTTATTTGCGGCGTTTTTCATGTGTAATTCCTTAAGAACTGTGATTTAATACATTCCCGCAGCGTAAATTTACCTTGCATTACGCTTCCGGGTGTATTATAATCTACCTATAAGATTTTCAAACAGGAAAGGACTTGAGCATATGAGAGTAGTCATCATCGGCGGCACAGGCAACATAAGCACATCAATCGTCCGGGTACTTCTTGAGAAAGGCCACGACGTAACGTGCTTCAACAGAGGCAAATCAGGAACACTTCCCGAGGGTGTACGCCAGATTATCGGCGACCGCTACGACAGGGAGAGCTTCGAAAAGACAATGCAGGCAGAGAAATTCGACGGAGCCATCGACATGATCTGCTTTAACGCCGAGGACGCGGAAAGCGACGTCAGGGCGTTTCAAAGCGTCGGACACTTCGTGTTCTGCTCTACCACCTGCACCTACGGCGTTGATTACGACTGGCTGCCGACTACCGAGGACCACCCCCAGAGAGCCTTTACCTCCTACGGCAAGAACAAAGTCACCGCGGAACGCGTATTTTTGAGGGAATACTATGCCTCCGGCTTCCCTGCGGTCATAATCCGTCCCTCCACCACCTATGGCAATAAGCTGGGGCTTCTCCGCCAGATAGCCTGGGATTACTCCTGGCTCGACCGTATCCGCAAAGGTAAGCCCATCCTTGTAAGTGGTGACGGCAAGGCAATCCACCAATTCCTCCACGTGGATGATGCCGCCTATGGTTTCGTGGGCGCTCTGGAGAGAGACAACTGCATTGGCCAGGCATATAACCTTGTACGCGACGATTTTTATCAGTTCGACACTTATCACCGCACCGCCATGGAGATAATCGGCCGTGAGGTGCCCATGATAGGTATCCCTCTTGATACACTCACCGCCATCGACGTGAAGCGATTCCAGATCTGCTTCGATGAGTTCGCCTTCAACGATTACTACTCCAGCGCGAAAATTTATCGGGACATCCCGGAATTCCGCCCGAAGATAAGCCTCAAGGAAGGCATGACAATGGTTCTGGATTCAATGGAAAGAGACGGCCGGATCCCCAACTCAGACGATATCCGCTGGGAGGACGATCTTATCGAGTTGTCTATGAAGCTGAGAGACTACAAGTTTATTGGCTGAAATTTGACTTTAATATACGATTTGTGCAATATTTACCTATCCATCCTCTTTTGGGGATGGATTTTTATTTCATATGCTAAAACTACTGAATTTTTGCGATTTTACTTGATTTTTAAGCATTTTTCCATTATAATACAAGCTGTTCGTTTTGAGCGAAACCGTGTTTTTTAGACGCTCAAAGAACACAAAAGCATATAATTCATTCTCTATATACCGAAAGGAGTCCCGCAATATGAAGTACAACAAAAAGTCAATTGAAGACGTATGTGTCAAGGGTAAGAAGGTTCTTGTCCGCTGCGACTTCAACGTTCCCCAGGATGAAGACCTCAACATCACAGACATGACCCGTATCTATGGCGCTCTTCCGACAATCAAGTACCTGAAGGATAAGGGTGCCCGCGTTATCCTTTGCTCTCACCTTGGCCGTCCCAAGGGTGAGTTCAAAGAAAAATACTCCCTTAAACCCGTTGCAGCCGCTCTTTCCAAAGAGCTGGGCTGTGAAGTAAAGATGGCTGAGGATGTTATCGGCGAGAGCGCTGCCGCAATGGTAGCTTCCCTCAAAGACGGAGAGATCGGTCTTCTTGAGAACGTCCGCTTCCATAAGGAAGAAGAAAAGAACGATCCGGATTTCGCAAAGAAGCTCGCCTCCTTTGCCGAAATCTATGTAAACGACGCGTTCGGTACAGCTCACCGCGCCCATGCCTCCACAGCCGGCGTTGCCGACTATCTCCCGGCGGTATGCGGCTATCTTATCCAGAAGGAAATCGACGTCATGGGCAAAGCTCTTGACGATCCCAAGCGTCCCTTCGTTGCCGTTCTCGGCGGCGCCAAGGTTTCCGACAAGATCGGCGTAATCAACAACCTCCTTGAGAAGGTTGACACAATCATTATCGGCGGCGCTATGGCTTATACCTTCGCCAAGGCTCTGGGAGCCGACATCGGCACCTCCCGCTGCGAAGAGGACAAGCTCTCATACGCTTCCGAGATGGTATTCAAGGCTCTCTGTAAGGGCGTTCGCTTCATGCTCCCCTGCGATTCTCTCGCTGCCGACCATTTTGCCGCCGACGCGGAGCCCAAGCTTGTTGACACCTACAGTGTAGGCGAAGGTTATATGGGTCTTGACATTGGTCCCAAGACAATTGAGGCCTACTCAAAGGCTGTCAAGGACGCGGGCACAGTCGTATGGAACGGTCCTATGGGGGTATTTGAGTTCGACGCCTTTGCGAACGGCACACGCTCTATGGCAAAGGCCATCGCGGAGAGCGATGCCATCTCCATCATCGGCGGCGGTGACAGCGCAGCGGCTGTTGAGCAGCTCGGTTATGCCGACAAGATGACACATATCTCCACCGGCGGCGGCGCCTCCCTTGAGTTCCTCGAGGGTCTCACCCTTCCGGGTATCGCCTGCCTGGCTGACAAAGAATAATCAACCGAAAGGATAATATATAAAATGAATCAAAGATACCGTAAGACAATCATCGCCGGCAACTGGAAGATGAACAAGACTCCTTCCGCTGCGAAGCAGCTCATCGAGGAGCTCAAGCCCCTTATTTCCAAGGCTAAGTGGTGTGATGTAGTTCTTTGCGTTCCTTTTGTTGACATCCCTACCGCCGTTAAGGCCGCCAAGGGTTTTAAGGTCGCGATCGGAGCTCAGAACATGCACTTCGAGAAGAGCGGAGCCTATACTGGCGAAATCAGCGCCGAGATGCTCAAGGAGCTGGGTGTTAAGTTCGTCATCATCGGCCACAGCGAGCGCCGCCAGCACTTTGCCGAGACAGATTTGACGGTCAATCGTAAGATCCATGCCGCCCTCGAGGCAGGTCTCCGCCCCATCCTCTGCGTAGGCGAGAGCCTTGAACAGCGTGAGCTGGGCGTCACAATGGAGCATATCCGTCTCCAGATCAAGATAGCCCTCCACAACGTGGACGCCGCCAACGTAAAGCGCGTTGTCATCGCCTACGAGCCCATCTGGGCTATCGGTACAGGCCGTACCGCTACCGCTGACCAGGCTGACGAGGTCTGCGGCGCTATTCGCGACTGCATCCGTGAGACGTATGGAGCAAGGATAGCCAGGGCTGTTACAATCCAGTACGGCGGATCCATGAACGCCGGAAATGCCGCTGAGCTTCTTTCCAAGCCCAACGTAGACGGCGGTCTCATCGGCGGAGCTTCCCTTAAGGCCGGCGATTTCGCGACAATCGTAAACGCTGCCAATCAGTAAATGACAGACATAGGGCAGAGAACGGAGCTTGTCGTTCTCTGCCTTATCTGCGTAACGGAGGAAAACACATATGGCAAAACCTGCAGCACTTATCATCCTTGACGGCTTCGGCGTGGGCCCCAAAGACAAATCAAACGCCATTTTCATGGCTGAAACCCCGAATCTTGACAGGATTTTTTCTGAGAACCCACACACAATAATCGGCGCTTCCGGAATGGACGTGGGACTCCCCGACGGTCAGATGGGCAACAGCGAGGTTGGCCACACTAACATCGGCGCCGGCAGAGTTGTGTACCAGGAGCTTACAAGAATCACAAAGTCCATCCTTGACGGCGATTTCTTTGAAAACGAAGCCCTCTGCGGCGCGGTTGACAACTGCATAAAGAACGGCACGGCTCTTCATCTTATCGGTCTCATGTCCGACGGCGGTGTTCACAGCCACAACACACACGTCTGGGGACTTCTGGAGCTTGCGAAGCGCAGAGGTCTTAAGGATGTATTCATCCATTGCCTCATGGACGGACGCGACGTACCCCCCACCTCCGGCAAGGAATTCGTTGCCGAGTGCGTAGAAAAGTGCAGAGAGATCGGCGTGGGCAAGGTAGCCACGGTTATGGGCCGCTACTACGCCATGGACAGAGACAACCGCTGGGAGAGGGTCGAGAGAGCATACGCCGCCATGGTATACGGCGAAGGCATAAAGAACGAATGCCCCGTGTCCGCTATTGCCGACTCCTATGACAATGGCGTAACCGACGAGTTCATCGAGCCTATCGTATGCACCGACAGAGTTATCGGCGCAAACGACTCCATCATATTCTTCAATTTCCGTCCCGACAGAGCCAGAGAGATCACAAGAACCTTTGTGGACGACGCTTTCACCGGCTTTGAACGCAGAAACGGACGCTTCCCCCTATATTATGTATGCTTTACCCAGTATGACGCCACAATGCCCAACGTAGAGATCGCCTTCAAGCCCCAGAGCCTTACAAACACCTTCGGCGAATATCTGGCGGAGTGCGGCAAAACACAGCTGAGAATCGCTGAGACAGAGAAGTATGCCCACGTGACGTTCTTCTTTAACGGCGGCGTGGAAGCCCCCTGCGGCGGCGAAGACAGAGCCCTAATCAACTCCCCGAAGGTTCCCACCTACGACCTCCAGCCCGAGATGAGCGCGTATCTTGTAACCAACGAGGTAAAAAAGAGGATTGCCTCAGGTAAGTACGATGTTATTGTCCTCAACTACGCCAACTGCGATATGGTCGGTCACACCGGCATTTTCTCCGCCGCCAAGAGTGCTGTGGAGGCGGTTGACGCCTGCGTGGGACGGACTGTAAATGCTGTTATCGAAGCCGGCGGTTTCTGTATCATCACAGCGGACCACGGCAACGCCGACAAGATGTATGAGGACGACGGAGTATCGCCCTTCACCGCCCACTCCACAAACCCCGTGCCCCTGTGCGTTGTAGGCAAGGGCAATCTCAACCTCCGCGAAGGCGGCCGCCTCGCGGACATCGTCCCCACCCTGCTTGATCTCATGGAAATGGACAAGCCAGAGGAAATGACCGGCGAAAGCCTTATTGTAAAGTAAAAAAAATATGAAAAGCTGACACGTTTGATTTTCGTGTCAGCTTTTTTGACATGTGTGAAGTATGTAGATGTATCACCTCATCAAGAAGAAGCCTTGGAACGGCGCTCTGCCTTTAGCGTTTGCGGAAAAGCAAGACCCTATCCCCCTTAGTCTACGCACTGCGGAGCAATGCTGGGGGAAACCTGACGTATGAATACGTGACGCAAGCAAGCTTGCGTCACGCAGACCCGGAGGGTATATTGTTACTCCGGCTTTGTTTCAAGCTTAAGGGGGTAGTCCGCTATGTGTTTTAGCTTGAAGCCATTGGCTTTATATTCCTCATAATCGAAAGCCTCAAGCTCGTCAATGGCAAGTTTGTGGAACTCGTAGAAGTTGTGCCACCACTCATAGCCCGAGCCAAGCTCCGCGTTGAGATATGCGTCCGCAATATCGCAGCCCATCTGCGGAGCGACATAAAACGCGCCCATGGCGAGGACGTTCACTCCGTTGCCGGTGATAGCGCGAAGCGCCGCCGGAAGACTCTCCACTACGCCCGCATGGACGTGCGGGCATTTGCTTGCGGCGATGTGGATGCCCATTCCCGTGCCGCAGAAAAGCAGCGCGCGCTCGAATTCGCCCTCAGATATCCTCGCGCCGATACGAAGCCCTACTCTGTGAAACATGTTGTCTGTGTCGTCGTCATTGGGGTCGGTGACTCCCAGGTCGGTGATCTTCCAGCCCTTGGCCTTGAGATGCTCCACAACAGCCTCCTTTAGCGGATAGCCGGCGAAATCGGCTCCCACAACAAGATATTTGTCCTTAACTGTCTTCATATTATTCTCTTTCCTTTCACTTTATGATGAAGCGGTGTGTACCTCCGCCGAATCTCTCATTGATGTCCCCGTATTCAAGCGTGGCCTTCACTCCGTAGGGAACGGCGGCGATGATCTTCGTTGTGCCGTAGCTCTTTTCCCAGCGTACCGAGATGTCGCCTCTGCAGGTGGCCACAGTGGCTTCAGCGTGGAAAAGCTTCGAAGGCATATGGGGGCGTATTATCGCTGTCCTGAAGCCCTCACCGGTGGGTATGATGCCGGCGATATGGGAATAGAACCACTTGCCCACGGAGCCGTACATGGGATGGCAGTAGGAGTTCATTCCAGGGTCCCACTTGCGCTCAAATCTCTCCCAGACGGTGGTGCCGCCGTGCTGAATCATAAAGCCATAGGAGGGGTAATCCTGTTTTGTTATAAGCTCCCAGGCCTTATCGATGTAGCCGTAGTCCGCAAGGGACTCAAGGAGATAGAGCGTGCAAAGGTTTCCGGTGGTGAATCTGTTGCCCGCGCTTTCCACCGCTTCAAACATACGCTTTGCCGCGTCGCTTTTCTTTTCTTCCGGCATGATGCCCAGCCGCAGAGACGCCGCCTGACACGCCTGGGAACCGGTGCAGATAACGCCGTTGTCCCCGAGCCACTTGGCAAGAATCGACTTTCTGACCTCTTCCGCCCTTGTCCTGAACCGCTCCGCATCACCGTCACGGTTTAGTATCTCCGCGAACTTTGACAGGAGCACGTAGTTATAGAAGTGGTAAGCGGTTGACATGAATACACCCGGGGTGACTGCCGAGCAGGGGCTGTCGCCGATGCAGCAGTCCTGGGGCGACGCCCAGTCGCCGTAGTAGGTGTAGTCCACAATATTGTCATCGCACCTGGAGGCAAGATACTCGTTCCAGGCGATGAAGTTATCGTAGCATTCCCGAATAAGTTCCCTGTTTCCATAGTGGAGATACGCCTGCTGAGCCGCCACGAGGAAGGAAGAGCAGACAGGGTCCGCGGGTCTGCTGCCGTAGACAAAGGGAGCCGTACAGGTGATGGCGCCATCCCGCTGGCAGTCGCAGATATCGCGGACGATCTTGGGGAAGAGGTTGCCGGCGTCGAAGTTGTAGCCGATCTCCTCAAACCGCACCGTCGCGTCGTTCATCCAGCCCATGCGCTCATCCCTCTGGGGGCAATCGGTGGCGATGGTGTGGAGGTTGTCACGCTCGGTCATAACCACCATTTCATGGATAGCATTCACAAGAGCGTCGCCACAGCGGAAATAGCTTCCGGAGTCCATGTCCTGATAGAAGGCAATGCCAATTATCGTATCCCTGTCCGGGGTGAATGGAAGTCCCTCCACGCAGACGTAGCGGAAACCATGGTATGTAAACTCGGGAGCCCAGGTGACCGCCTTGTTTCCTGAGGAAATATATCTGTCGGTGCATTTGGCGCTTCTAAGCGTTGCGGTATAAAGTTCGCCCTCATCGTCGAGGATTTCCGCATAGGTTATTATAATCTCCGTCCCCTCCGGAATGCCGGCGGGGAGGCTTATTTTACAGACACCGGCGATGTTCTGTCCCAGATCGAAGATATATCCCTTTTTGCCTTCTCTTACTGATACAGGCCTGTATTTTTTCATAACCTTGACCTGCTCCAGGGTACGGGGACACATAACAGTTTCCTCCGTAGGGGCAGGCACAACACGAACAGGAACAGGAGTTTCTTCCTTTATTCCCGCATCAAAGCTCTCTCCGTCGAAAAGGTGGGATTTCACCGCTGTCTCAAAGCAGAGCCAGCTGCCGTCAGTGTCAATTGTCTCCTCTCCCAGCTTTAGGCATGCGGTGAGCTGAGGGATACCGAAGAGCTCCCGCTTTATTGGCACGACTCTCAGATAAGGGCCGTTGTTTCTTCTCCAGCCCTGGGCAAGACGAATATCGATAGTGTTCCCGCCTTCCCTGAGGAAAGGGGCAAGCTCAAATACGTCGTAATAACATCTCTTGTCGTAGGAAGACACGGCGGGGGAGAGGTAGATGTCTTTGTCCAGCGGCTCTCCGTTGACCGTAACTCTGTGAAGTCCTATGCCGCAGACGAATAGCGCCGCATCCGAGGGAATCTTTTCAAGGTTAAATTCCTTGCGGAAACGAAAAACGATGTCCTCTCTCTCGTCATCCGGGGCTATCCAGGAGGAATCCCAGCTCTTTAGAGGAGTACGGAAAGAGAAAACTTTTGTGTATTTTCTCTTCCCGTCCCAAACCGTGACACAGCCTTCGTATTTTGTGCCGTAATCAAGTACTCCTTCGGGGATTTTGAATGAATTGTCCTCGGATTCGATTTTTCCCGAGGAAAAAGAGCCGATTTTTAATTCAAAGGAAACCTGTTTGTCGGAGAATACCCAAGATATTTCCGGTACAATGTTCTGTGAGAGAAGGCACAGTCTGCCTCTGTCAATACGGATCTGACTTATCATAAGCTGTCACCTCTCGTTTGTGATATTAAGATTATATCATAAAACTTTTGTCATGTATACATTGTTTACGAAATTAACAGTCTCTGTTTGACATCCCAGGGGAATTGTGCTATATTTACAATACATAAAAATATAAAGGAAAAAGAAAATCATGATATACAAAGAGCTGAAAATGAGGGAAGTAAACCCCAATCTGCCTGAAACCATAAACGATGCCACCCTTTATGTCTACGCCATATCAAAGAGCGACCACATCGGCATCGGACTTGAACAGACTCACAGAGCAGTTGTGGTGCTCCCCGGCGGCGGCTATTCAACCACTTCCGACCGGGAAGCCGATCCCATCGCATTTCGATACCTTGCCGCCGGTTTCAGCGTGTTTCTTCTGCGCTACTCCTGCGCCCCGGATAGATACCCCGTTCAGCTTCTTCAGGCTGCCGCCGTTATAGGCCATATCCGCGACAACCTCGAGGAGTATATGGTTGAGGAGGACAAAATCGCCGTCTGCGGTTTCTCAGCCGGAGGCCATCTGGCCGCCTCCTGCGGTATTCTTTGGAAGGAAAAGATAATTGAGGAAACGCTAGGCGTTCCCTGCGAGCATTTTCGTCCCAACGGCATGATTTTATGCTATCCCGTGATAACCGCCGGCATTCACAGCCATAGGGGCTCTTTCTATAACCTCCTCGGCTCCGACGCCACGGAAGAGGAGACGGAAGCCATGTCCCTTGAAAACAGGGTTGACAGCGACACCTGCCCCGCCTTTATATGGCATACTTTCCAGGATAAGTCGGTACCTATACAAAACACTCTTCTCCTCGCTTCCGCCATGGCGGAAAAGGATATACCCTTTGAATATCATGTATACCCTGAGGGACCGCACGGCCTGGCGCTGTGCAACCGTCAGACCTGGCTACAGGGCGCTGACAGCTTAATATATCCCCCGGCAGAAAACTGGATGGACATGAGCATTACATGGATGAGGAATCTATGATATGAACATACACGACAATATTTTATCTCTTATCGGAAATACCCCGCTTATCAGGCTCCACGCTGTGGAAAAGGAACACAGCATACAGGGAAAAATCGTGGCGAAGGTTGAAAGCTTCAACCCCGCCGGCAGCGCCAAGGACAGAGTGGCACTGAATATGCTCTTGGACGCGGAGGAGAGGGGACTTATTTCCCCCGGAGCCGTCATCATCGAGCCCACCAGCGGCAACACAGGCGTTGGTCTGGCGGCGGTGGCGGCGGTAAAAGGCTACAAGGTGATTCTCACCATGCCTGACACCATGTCGAAGGAGCGCATACTGCTGCTCAAAGCCTATGGAGCGGAACTTATCCTGACTGACGGAGCATTGGGCATGGCGGGCAGCGTGGCAAAGGCAGAGGAGCTTCAAAGGAGCATCCCCGGAGCCTTCATCCCCTCCCAGTTTACAAACCCCGCAAACCCCGAGTCCCATAGAACTACCGCAAGGGAGATATGGAAAGACACGGAGGGTGAGATCGATATCTTCATCGCCGGCATAGGCACCGGCGGCACCATCTCCGGCACGGGGAAATATCTGAAGGAATATAATCCGAAGATAGAAATCATCGGTTTTGAGCCCGCGTCCTCTCCCCTAATCACCGAAGGCAGGGCGGGAGGGCATAAACTTCAGGGCATCGGGGCAAACTTCATCCCGGAAACTTTCAACCGGGATATCTGCGACGAAATAATCACTGTCACGGACGATGATGCCATGGAGTACGGCAGATTTCTTGCCCGTAAAGAAGGAATCCTGGCAGGCATCACCTCCGGAGCCGCTGTGTGCGCCGCCGTAGCCGTGGCAAAAAGACCGGAAAACAGATTTAAAACCATCGTATGCCTCCTGCCCGATTCCGGGGAGAGGTACTTGACGACGGAGATGTTTTATAAATAAGCTTATATAAAGGAGCGGACAGAGATGTTTACCACCCTTCTCTCCGACAGAAAGCATATTGAAAACAAATATCATATCGCCTCCGAGCCGTTTGACCCGTTTCGCAGAATGG
The DNA here is from genome assembly GCA_012514045.1 of Clostridiales bacterium. GTDB lineage: Bacteria > Bacillota > Clostridia > Oscillospirales > QAMX01 > JAAZBA01. Next base: position 10,978 of record JAAZBA010000109.1, read on the forward strand.
CTTACCACGGCGTGGGCTACGATGAGGAAACAGGACTTGATGACGAAGGGATCATAAAAGGCCTTGAGGCAATGGAAAAAGATCTTTCCTCCCTTCCCCATCCGGTGGCAAAGGCAAAAGCTGTGGAGTATGTTTTAGAGAATAACCGTCTCTACATAAACGAGCACGATTATTTCATTGGCATGTACTCATTAAACCGTCTCGCCGACCGTGTCACTTTCTCAAAGTGGGAGAAAGAGGCTCTTAAAATGAGAAAGCCGGAGCTTCTTGAACTCTATAACGATTTTAACGCCTCCGGCGCTGTGTCAATATGGCCGGACTATGACCATGTGGTGCCAGACTGGGATTCCCTTATGACGTTGGGCTTCCCCGGGATCCTTGAGCGAGCGAGGGAATACAGGCTTAAAAAAGGCGCCCTGACAGAGGAACAAAAAGCTTTCTTCGACGGCATCGAAATAGAATACTCCGCAATAATCGAATTCCTTCGCAGAGCATATCGCCACGCCCTGACAAAAAAGCATAAAAAAGCGGAGGAAGTTGCCGCCGCCCTTCTTTCCCTGAGCAATGGAGCTCCAAAAAATATATACGAGGCTATGATGCTTATCCACATCTATTTCCTCGTATCCGAAAGTATCGATCATTTTCAAGTCAGATCATTGGGCAACGGTCTGGACTATACCCTCTACCCCTTCTATAGCCGGGATCTTGAGGCGGGTACCTTTACACATGGGGAAATCAGAGAGCTTTTAGGCTATTTCCTCCTCCAGTGGTCCGCCATCGGCAACTATTGGGGTCAGCCCTTCTATCTCGGAGGCACAAACAGGGACGGAAGTACAAAATATAATGAGCTGTCCGCGGATATCCTTGATGTCTACGACGCTCTGGGGCTTTATAATCCGAAAATCCAGATAAAGGTAAACAAAAATACCCCGAAGGAGATTCTTTCAAAAGTTCTTGAGATGGTCCGCCATGGCGTCAGCTCCTTTGTGTTCTGCTGCGAGCCGGGAATGATAAAGGCGGTCATGAGCTACGGAGCTTCCTACGAGGAGGCGCTGACTTACGACATACGGGGCTGCTACGAAACGGGAGTGCGGGCAAACGAGGTCTGCTCCGCCTCCGGCTATATAAATGCCGCCAAAGCGGTGGAATACGCATTGTCCGACGGCTATGATGTCCTTTGCGGCAAGCAGATAGGCCTCCGCACGGGAAATATTGAAAACTTTGTCACCTTTGAGGATTTCTACCGGGCGGTGATCCTCCAGTGGGAGTATCTTATAGAAAAATCCATTGAGATAACAAACGACTTTGAGCGGTTTTTTGGCTTTGTAAACCCCTCCTCCATGTACAGCGCCACAGTTATAACAAGCCTTGAAAACTCTAGGGACGGCTATCAGGGAGGCGTCAAATTCAATAACAGCGCGATGCTCAACTGCGGGTTTGCGAGCCTTGTGGACTCTGTGATGGCTGTAAGAGAGTTTGTGTACGGCAAAAAGGAGCTGACACTTCCGCAGCTAAAAGCAGTTTTGGACAATAACTGGGAGGGTCACGAACTTCTCAGGCTTCGTATAAAAAAGAGCAGCCACAAATACGGCAACGGCAACGAAATGACGGACCTTTACACGGAGATGCTGGGAAGATATTTCGCAAACAAGGTAAACAACCGTCCAAACGCGAGAGGCGGCGTGTTCAAGGCTATAATGCACTCCGCCAGGCAGTATGTGGTACAGGGGAACAATACCCCCGCCACTCCGGACGGCAGAAAATCCGGTGAGGAGCTTTCGAAAAACGCTTCCCCTTCCGCCGGTATGGACAAAAACGGCGTGACCGCCCTCCTGTCCTCCGTAACGAAAATCAACCCTACTCTCTACCCCGAGAGCTTCTGTCTTGATGTTTTCCTCCACCCCTCGGCAGTGCAGGGGGAGGACGGCATTGCCGCAATGCGGGGGATTATTTACACCTACATGCAGAAAGACGGCATGAGCCTGCAGTTCAACGTGTTCAGCTCTGAAACCCTCAGAGATGCGCAGAAAAACCCGGAGAAATACAAAAACCTCCAGGTGCGTGTCTGCGGCTGGAACGTGCTCTGGAACAACCTGAGCCGTGAGGAGCAGGAGATGTACATAAGAAGAGCAGAGAACGCCACATGAAGGCAAGAATCTTCGACATAAAGCGCTTCGCTGTCCACGACGGGGACGGGATAAGAACCACTGTGTTTTTTAAGGGCTGCCCTTTAAGGTGTGTATGGTGCCATAACCCGGAGGGGATATCCTTTTCCTCCGAGCTTGAGTTTAATTCCCAAAGGTGCTTAGGCTGCAGGGAGTGCGCTGTGGTGTGCCCTCTTCATACATTCTTCGGCGGAGTCCATGAAATCAAAAGAGAAGACTGCGTCTCCTGCGGTAAATGCGTGGAGATTTGCCCCGGGGACTGTCTTAAAATATACGGACAGGAGATTTCTCCGGAGGAGCTTCTACCAAAACTGACAGAAGATCGGGATTTTTATGACAATTCCGGAGGAGGCGTCACACTCTCGGGGGGAGAATGCCTGATGTACCCGGGTTTCTGCCGGGTGCTTCTGTCGGAGCTTAAGAAAGAGGGCATCCACACCGCCGTTGACACCTGCGGCTATGTGCCTTTAGAGTCGATTGAAACGGTGCTTCCATTTACTGATGTGTTTCTTTACGACCTGAAAGCTCTAGATGAAGAGGTCCACCTCCGCTGCACAGGGGGAAGCAACAAAATTATACTTGAAAACCTTATGTACCTCAACTCCATGGGAGCGGAGGTTGAAATACGTGTGCCATTTGTGCCGGGGTATAATGACGGTGAGATAGAGAAAATCGCCGTCTTTCTTTCTAAACTCAAGTGTGTAAAAGCGGTAAAAGTGCTGCCCTATCACAACCTTGCGGGATTAAAATACACCGCGCTGGGCATGAAGAACACTCTTCCGAAAAGGGTTCCCACCGAAGCGGAGCTTTTCTCTGCCCGGGATATCATGAAAAACCACGGCTTGACGATCAAAGAGTAACATTTCTGCAAAACCACAAAGAAAAGGAGAGAAGCAATGCTCGATTTCATCGCTAAAATCAACGGTTACGTAAACAATGTGGTATGGGGGGTGCCTGCCCTTGTCCTCCTTATCGGCACAGGCGTGCTGGTAACAATCAGGACGAGATTTTTCCAGTTCTCCCGCTTCGGTCTCGCCATGAAGGAGACCGTAGGCGGAATATTTAAAAAAGAAGCTACAACCACCACCGACAAGCGCTCGATCTCCCAGTTCCAGGCCCTCTGCTCGGCGCTCTCCGCTACGATCGGCACAGGAAATATCGCCGGCGTAGCCTACGCCATCACCATGGGCGGTCCCGGCGCTGTGTTCTGGATGTGGATCGCCGCCCTTGTGGGCATGGGTACCCACTACGCTGAGGTAGTTCTCGGCCTCTACTACCGCAGAAAGAACGCCGATGGGGAATGGTGCGGCGGCGCCATGTACTACCTGCGCGACGGTCTCGGCTCAAAGCACAATATGAAGACTGTTGGCAGAGTGCTGTCAATCCTCTTTTCCTGCTTCGCCATGCTAGCCTCCTTCGGCATCGGCAACATGAGTCAGATGGTATCCATCAAGGAAAGCGTCCAGTCTCTCGGCTCTATTACCGGCAACCTTACCGCGGACTCCATTATCATCGGCGCCGTTGTGGCGGTGCTTGCTATGCTCGTTATTATCGGCGGACTAAAACGTCTGGCGGCGGCAAATGAAAAAATCGTACCATTTATGGCGGTATTCTACATAATCGGCTCTGTTATCGTTATATGCATGAACATTGAGAACCTGGGCGCTGCCTTCACGTCAATCTTTAAAGGCGCGTTCTCCTTAAAGTCAGCCGCCGGCGGCATAGGTGGAGCGGTTATTGCTCAGGCTATTACTTGGGGCTTCAAGAGAGGCGTGTTTTCAAACGAAGCCGGCCTCGGTTCCTCCGTTATCGTACATTCCACTGCCGATGTCCGCGAACCCGCAAAACAGGGCACGTGGGGTATCTTCGAGGTGTTTTTTGACACAATCATCATATGTTCTCTCACCGCCCTTGTAGTCCTCACCTCCGGCGTTGTTGACCTTGAGACAGGCGCCTCCATCAGCGGCGTCACAAAGCTCGGCCTTGCCACCGAGGCGTTTACAAACTCCTTCGGCGTCTACGGAGGGATATTAATGGCTGTAGCAGTATCTCTCTTCGCCTTCTCCACTGTACTGGGCTGGAGCTTCTATGGCGTGAAGTCCTGGGAGTATCTCTTTGGCATCAAGTACATAATGATATACAAGGTCATCTTCGTTGTATTCGTTGTTCTTGGCGCCACGGTTGACGCGGGACTTGCCATCGACCTGTCCGACACCTTCAACGGTCTCATGGCTATACCAAACCTCATAGGCGTTTTGGCTCTGTCCGGTACGGTAGTAAAGATTACAAAGAACTATCTGCGCCGGCAATCCGGTAAATTTGACGTAATGCCTATGCTCTCATACAGGGAGGAAAAGAAAAAAAAACGATCGAGGGGTTGACTCTCGGCAGAAAAACATAAATAAAATAATGCTCGCAACTTACAAAAAAGTGCCGGAAAGTGTGGATAAGAAATGCTGAGGCTTGCGAATACAGGCGAAAGGGAAGAGATTTTATCCCTTTACCGCTCCGTAATGGGTACAAAGTTTTGTACCTGGAACGAGGATTACCCCTCCATGGAAGAAATAGACAACGATATCGAAAACAATTGTCTCTATGTTATGACATCGGAGGGCAGGATCATCGCCTCCATATCCATCGTGCCGGAACGTGAGCTGGACGAGCTTCAGGTGTGGAGCGAAAGGGAAGATGCAGCGGAGCTTGCGAGGCTCGTGGTAAATCGTGACTGTCAGGGCAAGGGTCTCGCTTTCAGAATGCTTAGTGAGATGGAGGAGCTTCTGAGGGAAAAGGGCACAAAAACCGTCCATCTCCTCGCGGCAAAGCAAAATATCCCCGCCGTAAAGACATATCTTAAAGCGGATTATGAAATAAAGGGCGAGGTTAATATTTACGGCAACAGCTACTTCGCCATGGAAAAGATTTTATAGGAATAAAAACCGGAGGGGATTATGCACGTCATTTAATTTATTTCATCATACCGTTTGCAATAGATTAAAGTGCTAAATACATACGTCACGCAGACCCGGAGGGGGATTATACGCAATCGGAGCTGTAGCAAAATTTGAGTTTGCTACAGCTCCTTATGTTTTTTCAGTATTTGCCCTTCGTATATAAGGTTTTCGCGGCAACTTTTAAATCTCTTCCAGAGCCTTTTCGTATTCTTCCCTTGTAACAAATGTATTCAGCGCTTCAAGAAGGGCGTTGGAGGTAAGCGTTTCGGGGAGGGAAAAATGTTTTAGCAGCTTTCTTCGCTTCTCGGCGCTGTTCTGGCCGCCCAAAATCCCGTCCTCGTACAGATCAGCCTTGGTCAGGTACGCTCCCGCGACGGTATTCTCTCCCTCCGTCACCGTAGCGCCGCAGCGGAGCACCGATTCGGTCAGCACCTGGAGGCTCATGCCCTCCACTCCCAGCTTTCCTTCTTTTGATGGGGCGCTTTTCCTTCGCTCCTTGCCGTATATATCCGGAATGTAGGCATGCTTTACCATGTCCTTCGGGATGCTTCCCCTGAGAAGAGAGCGAATAGTCTGACCCGCGTGGTCTCCGTCAGTCATGACGATTATTCCCCGCTCACGGGCAAGCTTTTCGATATATCCTCTTCTCTCCCGGTCGCTGAATATCTGAAACCCTCCGGTTTCAATCACAATCGTGTCGAATATCGATTTGAGGGCGGTTTTGTCGTACCTTCCCTCCACAATAATCGCTTCCTTTATTTTTATCATTGCTTCCCGCCGGCGGCTTTGGCTATAAACATGCAGAGGATGTCATAGTCGCCCCCGCTTTTAAGCTCCAGGTCGTTCTTTTCGCATTCAATCAGAAGAGTGCGCAGCTCATCCAAGGTGTATCTTTCCGCAGCCTCCATAAGGGGCTCGAGGTGAAATACATATCTAAGTCCCAGGTCCAACATGAGGCTTCCCTCATATCCCTCATTCCTGGCGCATTTGCACATGTACACCTGCCGGAACTGGCGGCCGATGAGTGCGTTTACCATTATGGGGCTTTCCGCCAGCAGCTCAAGGTCATGAAGCCTCTCCAAAGCGGAAACGATGCTTCCGGAGGTTATATCGCTTGTCAAGTCAAACACTTTAGACTCAAGAGCCCTTGTTCCCACCGCGTCTATGTCGCTTCGCCTTATGTTTGTTTCCTTCGCGTAGGCGGAAATCTTTGCCGCCTCAACGAAAAGGGTCTGCATATCGTTACCGCACACAGATATCATATAGAGGGCGTCCCCGTCTGATATTGTATGGCGGCGGCGCAGGAAAAGGCTCTTTATATATGACTTCAGCTCTCCGGGGGTAGCGCGTTCAAAATTCACGAGCTTTGCCCGTTTTTCCACTGCCTTATATGCCTTTGTCCGCCTGTCCGGGGAAAAATCAGGCTTGGAGAAGGTAAAAATCAGGCAGATCTCCTCCCCCAGGGAGTCAAGCATTTCCTCTATGCCCTCATCCTTGAACAGGGGATAGTCCGACACGATAACCACCCGGCGGTCGCACATAACGGGCATCGTGGCGCAGACCTCCCAAAGCTCATCCCTTGAGCAGCGTGCTCCCTCGATTGTCGTTACGTTCAGATCCTGCAGCTCCTTCGGCACCGCCCTATCCCGGATCATGTTCACCGACTGCTCAAGACGGTACCGCTCTTCACCGTAGAATACATATATTCTTTCGGGCTCAGAGGTGCGGAGCGTTTTCATCCAGTCCCGCACCTCGATGCTTGAGCTTTTTCGCTTTTTTGCCATTTATTCAGCTCTGTATGGTTTTTCCGCGTACTTTCCCTCAAGCCAGAGGTTCCGCACATACTCATATGCCTCCGGAGGAATTTCAAACTCGCCTTGACTTGTGCAGGGTAGAAGAACGTCACCGGC
>JAAZBA010000165.1 GCA_012514045.1 Clostridiales bacterium
GATGACTGGAGGAGAAACAACGTTGATATATTTGTATCCGAGTTGTATGCAGCTGTAAAGAATGTAAACGCTGACATCGCTTTCGGAATAAGCCCCTTTGGTATTTGGGCAAACAGCTCTACAAATCCCTTGGGAAGCAATACAAACGGCGGAGAATCCTATACTCAGCACTATGCTGATACCCGCAAATGGGTCAAAGAAGGTATTCTCGACTATATTGCGCCTCAGATTTACTGGAGTATCGGACATAAAAATGCAGATTATGACACGCTCACCAGATGGTGGGCTGATGTAGTAAAAGACACAAATGTTAAACTATATATCGGACACGCCGCTTACAAAGTGGGCTCTGAATGGTCCGATGTGTTTGCCCTGATGGCTCAGCTTGAGCTGAACCGTGGCATAAAAGAAATCTCCGGCAGCATCTTCTTTCGCTATGGTTTCATGAAAAAGGATGTTAAGAATGCTGTTAAAAGCTTTTATACCGGAAAAAAAACGGAACCGGGTAAATACTCCCTCAAGATTAACCTCCCCGCAAAAGATATTACTACTTCTCAATCTGATTACTATGTAGGCGGCACATCGGACAGCGCATATCCTCTTTATCTGAACGGAGAGTTAATTTCTTCCCGTTCGGGTGATGGTTTTTTCGGCACGCTTGTTAAGCTTGAAAAAGGAGAAAACGTGCTTAAGTTTACCCAAAACGATCAAAGTGTAACACGAACCATAACCCATAGATGCTTATCTTCCTCATCAAAAGGACAGAGCGAGGCTACAATAACCTCCATGTTCCCCACTGTAAACACCTACTACGCTCCTGGAGATACCGTAACATTTACATGCACAGCGCCTATAGGATCAATTGTGCGTATTACCTTTGACGGAAAAACATATCAAATGTATCCGGATAATACAACTCCCCCTGATTTCCGCTCTGTGCATCTCACCACATATACCTACGATTTTACTCTGCCTAAGGGAAACAATTTATCTTTGGGCAGCGCCGTATATTCTATGGCTTACAGGGGTAAAAAAGTTCGTCTTTTGTCAAACGGTGAGATATATGTAATTTCTTCTGAAAATGTGACATACGCCAGAGTTAAAAACGATTTGACTTCAGGCTATTCAAAGCCTTCAAGTTCAGGTGGTCCGAACGTTATACTCTCAAAGAATATGAGTGACATAGTAACCGGCAGAAGCGGTAGTTACGTTAAGTTGGGCTCAAATCTCTGGGTATACGCCAGAAATCTCGAGTTTTACGGTAAAAAGAGCGAAACATCAAAACTCAGCAACGCCTCAATGACTGTTGATGTCAACGGAGTAAATATTTTGACCTTTATGATAAATGACGGTACAGTATATGCTAAATACGACGACACTGAGCGAACTCTTAATATTTCCGTATCTCCCTGTAAAATGGGTCCTAAGCTGAGAATTTCTTCAAAATCTATGTTCTCCTCTGTCGACATCTCTCAAAATAATCAAAAAGCAATCTACAGGCTGAAGCTGAAGGACGAATTTACCCTCGGTGGTTATTATACTGAAGCAGCCGATGGCGTTCTTTCTCTTCACGTCAATCCCGGAATTTCCGCAAATATAGGATATAAACCTCTATCCGGTCACACGATAGTCGTTGATGCAGGCCACGGAGGATATGATACGGGAGCTCTTGGTCTTTTGGGAGCCGATATGCCGGAAAAGACTATTAATCTCGATATATCATTAAAGTTGCGGGATGAGCTTACATCTCTTGGAGCTAAAGTTATAATGACTCGAGAGACAGACACTTATCTTTCCCTTGAGGAAAGGCTTGACATATCATATTTGATAAAACCTGATTTGTTCATATCAGTACATTGTAACAGTATGAACACAAATGTGGATAGTTCAAAAGTAAGCGGTTTCTCTGTTTTTTTTCGTGAAAAAACTTCATCGGACGCAGCAAAAACGATATTTAACTATCTCAATGATAATCTTGATTTAGACAACAAAGGTTGCCATCAAGCGAATTTTTATGTAGTTCGGGGAACATGGTCACCAGCAGTAATATTTGAATCCGCTTTCATGCCGAATCCCTCGGATTTTGAGAATCTTATAAATGAAGAATGGCAAGCCAAGCTTGCCAAGACATTGGCCATGGCGATTACAGAATACTTCAAGTAAGGATAAATAACATGTACAGACCACTTGCTGATATAATACGTCCCACATCTCTTGATGATATTATTGGCCAGAAGCACATTCTCGGAACTGCTTCAAAACCCGGAGTGCTCCGCAGAATTATCGAGAGCGGTCATATACCCAATATGATATTCTATGGCCCCTCAGGAACAGGCAAAACAACAATTGCCAATATAATTGCCGATAAGACTAACAGGAGGCTCTACAAGCTCAATGCCACCACCGCATCTATTTCCGATATTAAATCCATAATCGAAGATCTGAGCGGCTTTACAGGACTTAATGGAGCTTTGCTTTATCTTGATGAGATCCAGTACTTCAACAAGAAGCAGCAGCAATCCCTTTTGGAGTTCATTGAAGATGGCAGGATTACACTCATTGCGTCCACAACGGAAAACCCCTATTTCACGGTATTCAATGCCATACTCAGCCGCAGTACAATTTTTGAATTCAAGCCAATTGAAGAATCTGATATGATTTATGCGGTAATTCGGGCTTTTGAGCTTGCAAGAACAGAATACAGCCGTGAGTTCATAATTGAGGACAGTGTAGCTGAGCATATAGCTTTTGCCTGCGGAGGCGATGTACGCAAAGCAATTAACACTGTTGAGCTTGCTGTCTCATCTCTTCAAGGCGATGTTGTTACCGTTGAGGATATACGTATCATTGCACAGCGCTCTTCCATGCGTTATGATAGAGACGGCGATGCTCATTATGATCTCCTCTCTGCTTTTCAAAAGTCAATAAGAGGATCGGACCCCAACGCCGGAGTATACTACCTTTCACGTATACTTGCCGGGGGAGATTTTCTCAGCGCCTGCAGACGGTTACTTGTAATAGCTTGTGAAGACATCGGTCTCGCCTATCCCCA
>JAAZBA010000208.1 GCA_012514045.1 Clostridiales bacterium
TACGTGCGTTGTAGTTTGTCTTTCCTCGTAAACAGTATACAATAATAATATTAAATTTCGTCGCCATCCGTCAGCTTTCATCTCTATTTGTGCTGACGCTTTAGCGGCAGAATGGAGAATAAAATGACTGATTTGATTAGCCGATATCCGGCGCTCTCTGAATTAAAAGAGGATATTAGCCGATGTATTGAGTTAATAACCGATTCATATAGGTCAGGCGGAAAGCTTCTCCTTTGCGGTAATGGAGGAAGCGCATCAGATTGTGAGCATATTGTAGGTGAGCTGATGAAAGGCTTTATGAGCCGCAGACCGCTGTCAGATGATGAGAAAAATTCTTTCGGTGACTGCAATAGATATATAGCTGATAATCTTCAAGATGCTCTTCCCGCTATATCTCTTGTCAGCCAGTCAAGCGTACTGACCGCATTTAATAACGATGTGGATGCCGATTTAGTATACGCTCAGCTAACCTATGGATACGGAAAAAAAGGGGATGTCCTATTAGGTATCACTACCTCCGGTAATTCCAAAAATATAATCAATGCAGTTATTGCAGCCAAGGCAAGAGGAATGATAACTATCGGCCTTACAGGCAAAAACAAATGCAAGCTCGATGGACTATGTGACGTTGTAATTCATGCTCCTGAGACAGAGACCTACAAGGTGCAGGAATATCATTTGCCCATTTATCACTATATCTGCGCAGAACTTGAAAGGAGATTTTTCCGATGAAAGTAATCAGCCTAAACGGTCAGTGGAACCTGAAGTTCTTTCCTCAGGAGGAAGGCAGTAGATGTGAAGCTATAGAAATCCCATGTACTGTTCCGGGGAATGTTGAGCTTGATTTATCAGCAGCCGGCATTTTGCCCAAAGATTTATTTATGGGAGATAACATACGTCAAGCGGAGAAATACGAAACATATGAATGGTGGTATTCAAGGGATTTCGACGCACCGGTCACAAATGAAAAAATTTTCCTTCACTTCAAAGGAGTGGACTGCATAGCAGAATACTTCCTCAATGACGAGCTCATAGGTTCATCAAAAAACGCTCTTATACCTATAGAATTTGATATAACTGAGAAAATCAGAGATGTCAACAACCTTAAAGTTCGGATAAAATCTGCTCTTTTGGAAGCTTATGACATCGATTACGAGACATATGTACTCAAAAACGGTTGGGGACTGAACCCAGAGTCCATTTATATTAGAAAACCACCTCACTGCTATGGGTGGGATATAATGCCCAGAGCAGTCAGCGCCGGCATATGGAAGGACGCGGAGCTTCATCTTGTGTCAGATATGGAAATTGAGGATATTTCCTATACGGTAAAGAGTCTATCAGAACAGGAGGCAGCTGTAAAGTTTGTTTATGAGCTTCGTCTTCCTGTTAACTCTGTGGGGAAAGTGAAGCTTCAGGTAGAAGGAAAATGCGGCGGAAGCTCTTTCTCTTTTGAGGTGACCCCAAAATTCAAGGCAGGATATGTTGATATCACAATAAAGAATCCAAAGCTCTGGTGGCCTTATGGTTACGGTGAGCCAAACGTGTATAACCTTACAGCCAAGATTATATATGGAGATACCATTTCAACTGTAAATACTTTTACTTTGGGCTTGAGAACTGTGGAGCTTCGCAGAACGGATGTGACAGATGGAATAAACGGCTGCTTTGAGTTTATTGTCAATGGCGTAAAAGTAATCTGCAAAGGTTCAAACTGGGTACCGATGGATGCCTATCACAGTAGAGACAAAGAGCGTTATGCAAAAGCATTGGAACTTTTTTCCGATATAGGCTGTAATATAATTCGTCTCTGGGGAGGTAACGTTTACGAACAAGAAGAATTCTACAATTATTGTGACCGTCACGGCATAATGGTATGGCAGGACTTTACAATGGCTTGCCATGCTTATCCTCAAGACGAAAGTTTTCTTGAAGTTATAAAAGACGAAGCAAAGGTTATCATAAAATCCCTTCGCAATCATCCCTGTATTATTCTATGGTCCGGTGATAATGAGAATGATACTCTGCTCTTAGCTTGCGGTACCAATCCAAATAAGAACAGA
>JAAZBA010000352.1 GCA_012514045.1 Clostridiales bacterium
TATCGGGATGATAGTTACAGAGCAGATTCTCATCTCAATTGTGGCGATTGTTGTGGGAATTATTCTGGGGGGACTGACAAGTGACCTGTTCGTTCCTATGATGGAGATGGTGTACAATGCTGCGGAACAGATACCACCATTCCGTGTGGTTGCCTGGAGAGATGACTATTATAAGATCTACGCTATAATAGGAGTCATGTTGGCGTTGGGCGTGTATGTCATAAGTCGTATAATCGCGAAAATCAAGATTGCACAGGCTCTTAAGCTTGGTGAGGACTAAGGGAGGCGTGAGGATATGTCAGTTATATTGCAGGCAAACGGCATAAATAGAATATTCCAGGTCGGAAAGACACAAGTTCACGCACTCAAGGATATTAATATGAGTATCAGGGAAGCGAAGCTTACAATGCTGAGAGGCCGTTCCGGCTCCGGCAAGACAACGCTTATGAATATCCTGGGAGCTCTTGACAAGCCCACTTCGGGTGACGTTCTCCTCCGTGACAAGAGCATAGTAAACATTTCGGAAGCCAAGCGTGATAAAATAAGAAGAAACGAAATCGGTTTTGTGTTTCAGTCAGTAGCGCTTATATCAAATATGTCAGCGTACGAAAATGTGGAATTCGGTCTGAGAGTTGCCGGTGTAAGCGGATCCGAAAGGAGAGAAAGAGCAGAGGAGTGTCTAAGGTTGGTTGGGCTGGGCAAGCGTATGACCCACAGACCTCACGAATTGTCCGGAGGTGAACAGCAGCGAGTAGCTATTGCCAGAGCAATTGCCCACAAGCCTACAGTAATCTTTGCTGACGAGCCCACGGCTGAGCTTGATACTCTTATGGGATTGCAAGTGCTGTCTCTTTTTCGCACTCTTACGGAGGATAAAAAGCTTACTATTGTTATGACGACACATGACCCAAACATGATGGAGCTTGCGGATCATGTATATACTCTGGAGGATGGTGAGATAATAGATGAGCGATGAGATTTCCGCCATGTCCAGGTACATGGTAGAATGTGAGAACCTTGTTAAGATTTACAAAACCGAGGACATAGAGGTCGTAGCTCTTCAGGGATTGGATCTTACCATAGAGCGCGGAGAGCTTATGGCTATTATAGGCAACAGCGGCTCCGGTAAGTCGACGCTTCTTAATATGCTGGGCGCACTGGACAAACCCTCTGCAGGAAAGCTCTTTGTTGATGGCAAGGATCTTCTCGCATATAACGAGAAGCAGATTTATGAATACAAGAGAAACATTGTTGGTTTTGTTTGGCAGAACAATGCCAGAAACCTAATCCCATACCTTTCAGCTGTTGAAAACGTGGAAGTTCCCATGATTTTAACGAACAGTTATTACAGAAGAAAGCGCGCAAGTGAGATTCTTGATATGGTCGGTTTGTCCCATAGAAAGAGGAGCAAGCTCAATCAGCTATCAGGTGGTGAGCAGCAGAGAGTGGCTATTGCTATCTCTCTCGCAAATACCCCGAAGCTTCTGTTGGCCGACGAGCCTACGGGCGCGGTTGACTCAAAAACTGCTTCGATGATTTTGGATATCTTTAGAGAACTAAGCCGCAATCTGGGACTTACAATAATCATTGTTACCCATGATATGCAGATTTCGAGAAAGGTAAACCGTGTAGTCTCAATACGTGACGGGAGAACCTCCAGCGAATTCATTCGCCGCTCCTATAAAGAAGAGATTGCTAAGGTTGAAGGCCTTGCGTCCTTAAGCGTTGATGAAGAGAAGGAAGAGGATTCTCATGAGGAGTTTGTTGTTGTGGACAGAGTAGGTAGACTTCAAGTACCAAAGGACTATATGGACAAGTACAAAATGAAAGCTGGAAGCCGTCTCAGGTTCGAGTACAAGGGTGATGACTTGGTGCTTACTCCAATAACCGAGGAGTCGGAAGAAAAAGAAGCAGAAGAATAATCCAAATAAATAGACCGCTTCGCGATATTTTTTCATCGCGAAGCGGTAGTTTTTATATCTCACAATCAATATATTAAACTATCTTCTCATGGCAAGGATTCTCTTGATGTTCCCGGAGAGGATGAGCTCGAGTTCTGCGTCAGTGATCTTTTCACTGAGGAGCCTGCCAAGTTCCCAAGCTTGGTCATGACCTTGGGTATCGCTTCCGAATACTACGCGATCGGCGCCAACCACATCAAGTGTATCGCGCCAGTTGCGCTTGGCGCAGAAGCTGCCGCAGTATTCAAGGTACACGTTAGGAAGTCTCAAAGTAGCACGTTCCGCCTGAAGTCTGCCAATATCGCCTCCGCCTGAGTGACCGATGAGAAAGATGGCATCGGGGTATTTCTCTGCTACTTCGGCAATAAGATCGGGATAGTCACAAGTGCCCTCCCAGGAGTGGAACAGAATGGGAAGACGATGCTTTGAAGCATACTCCCAGGCAGGTGTATAGGAGGGATCGGTTACCGGCAAACGCCAGTAGTCAGCCAGGGTCTTAATACCAACATAGGCTCCTGTGGCAAATCTCTCGTTCATCTCCTCAATCGTAAGGCGATCAGCA
>JAAZBA010000012.1 GCA_012514045.1 Clostridiales bacterium
TTCTCGCGAAGTATTGTATACAAACATGCAATAGTATGCAATTTTTATGCCTGCTTTTGTATCTTTTAACAAAATGTTTATTTTTGCCCCGATATCTATTTACATAAACCGGTTTTTGAGGTAGAATAGCTTTAATCATTTAATCAGACAAAGGGGGAAATTTGCAAATGAACGGAGATACGATTCAGATTTTTGTGACCATGCTGTGCTATATGGCCGCTGTCATAATAATCGGCCTGTATTTCGCAAAAAGAGCAAATAAAAACATCGAGAACTTTTATCTGGGTGGCAGAACGCTGGGACCATGGATAACAGCCATGAGCGCAGAAGCTTCCGACATGAGCGGCTGGCTTCTTATGGGTCTGCCTGGTGTCGCCTACTGGTGCGGATTCGCTGACGCAGCCTGGACTGCTATTGGTCTTGCCATAGGCACATATCTCAACTGGCTTATCGTTTCAAAGAGACTGCGCAGATATTCTGTTGTATCCGGCAATTCCATCACAATTCCCGAGTTCTTCTCCAACCGTTTCCATGAGAAGAAGAAGGTGCTTCTTACTATCTCTGCACTGTTTATTCTCATATTTTTCACCGTTTACGCCTCCAGCTGCTTCGTAACCTGCGGCAAGCTTTTCAGCACTCTATTCGGTTTCTCCTACCACTCTATGCTGATAGTGGGCGCAGTGTTCGTTATCGCATATACCCTTGTTGGCGGTTTCCTTGCGGAAAGCGCTTCTGACTTTATGCAAGCTATCGTTATGGTTGTCGCTCTTGTGGCGGTTATGATAGTCGGTACACACGCCGCCGGCGGTGTTGGAGCCGTTATTGAGAACTCAAAGAACATACCAGGTTTCCTGTCTCTTACATCCATGGCAAACCCTGTCACCGACGCAGACGGAATTCAGCAGATTTCCTCGGGCGCTCCTGTATTCGGCGAAGCTGTTCCCTACGGACTGCTCACAATCATCTCCACCCTGTCTTGGGGTCTTGGATACTTCGGAATGCCTCAGGTTCTTCTTCGCTTCATGGCTATCAACGATGCTAAAAAGCTTAAGCTTTCAAGACGTATAGCAACGGTTTGGGTTCTCATATCCCTCTTCGCCGCCATCTGCATTGGTATCATAGGACGCACCCTGTTCCCGGTTGATCCTATTCTGATCTCCGCCTCCGGCGCCGAGAACGTATTCATAGCTATTGCCAAAGCTTACCTCCCCGCAATCCTCGCCGGACTTGTTATGGCAGGTATCCTTGCGGCTACCATAAGTTCCTCTGACTCATATCTTCTCATCGCCGCCTCTGCTTTCGCAAAGAACATCTACGGCGGGCTTATAAAGAAAAAAGCAAAAGACAGGGAAATAATGGCAGTATCCCGCGCTATTCTAATTATAATCTCCCTTCTTGGTATCATCATTGCTTGGGACGAGCACAGCGTTATCTTCACAATTGTTTCCTTTGCATGGGCAGGTTTCGGCGCCACATTCGGTCCTATAATGCTCTTCTCGCTGTTCTGGAAGCGCCTTACCCACCCCGGTGCCGTTGCCGGCATGGTAACCGGCGGAGCCATGGTATTCTTCTGGAAGCTCGTCCTTAAGCCCATGGGCGGCCTCTTCGGCATCTACGAGCTGTTCCCGGCGTTTGTCATCTCCTGCATTGTTATCGTCGTGGTTTCTCTTCTCACAAAGAAGCCTGGTAAGGCAATCGAAGAAGAGTTTGAGCTTGTCAAAGCCACATTCAACGAATAAAA
>JAAZBA010000122.1 GCA_012514045.1 Clostridiales bacterium
AATATGCCCTACGCAGATGTGGATGTAATTGCGAAGCTTGTACCAACAGAGCTAAACATGACAATTGAGCGGGCTTTGTTGCTATCGCCGCAGCTAAAGGAATTATATGACAATGACAATAAGGCAAAGCAGCTCATTGATACGGCTAAGAGTCTGGAGGGTATGCCTCGGCATGCTTCCACTCATGCAGCGGGAATTGTTATCACTGACAAGCCTGTGGTATCATATGTCCCCCTTGCGCTGAATGATGAGTCGGTTGTTACCCAGTTTGGAATGGTAACTCTTGAGGAACTGGGGCTTCTGAAGATGGATTTCTTAGGCCTACGAAATGTAACTGTCATTGCGGACGCGGTCGACATGATAAGAAAACGTGTCCCTGACTTTGACATATCAAAAATAAACGAAAATGACATTGAAGTATACGATTTTCTGGCAAAGGGTAAGACTTCCGGCGTATTTCAGATTGAGAGCACCGGGATGACAAGTGTGGTAACAAGTCTAAAGCCGGAATCAATTGAGGAAATAACAGCTGTTGTGGCGTTATATCGTCCCGGTCCCATGGATTCTATACCTAAGTTTATCGAATGTAAGTTCAATCCTGAAAAGATTTCTTACAAGCATCCGCTTCTTGAGAGCATACTTAAGGTTACAAACGGCTGTATAGTTTATCAGGAACAGGTTATGGAAATATGCCGGAAGTTAGCCGGTTTTTCATTGGGCAGAGCTGATATTGTCCGCCGAGCCATGAGCAAGAAGAAGTTTGATATTCTGGAAAAAGAGAGAACGAACTTTGTGTTCGGGAACGCAGAACTGGGGATAGATGGCGCCGTAAACAGGGGAGTTGACGAAAAAATTGCCAACAGCATCTTTGACGAGATGCAAGAATTCGCAAAGTATGCCTTCCCAAAAGGTCATGCCGTCTCATATGCCATTATTTCTTATCAAACGGCGTTTTTAAAATGCCACTATCCTAAAGAGTATATGGCAGCTCTTCTTACATCTCTCCTGGATGTTACCTCCAAAGTCAGTGAATATATAGCTGAATGCAAGTCAATGGGAATCAACGTTCTTCCTCCTGATGTTAATGAGTCGATGGATGGCTTTACTGTCAGCGGAGATAATATTCGCTACGGACTTGGTGCTGTAAAAAATGTAGGCCATTCTTTGATAGCTAGAATGGTACAGGAACGAGAACAAGGCGGCAGATTTAAAACATTTAAATCTTTCTGCGAGCGAATGTCTTCGGATTTAAACAGAAGAAGTCTCGAGTCTCTAATTAAGAGCGGATCATTCGACAGCCTCGGAATCAGAAGATCCCAGCTTTTGGCAGTAGCTGATAAGGTACTTGCGGACATTGTCAACATAAACAAGCAGAACGTTGAAGGACAGCTTGACTTCATGAGCATGCTTGAGGGCTCTGATAACACTCCTGATGAGGTGGTATTTCCAAACATACTGGAGTTTACAAAGCTCGAGATGCTTAAAATGGAGCATGAGATGACTGGCTTTTATCTTTCAGGGCATCCCATGGAGGAGTATATCGATACACTGCGCAAGATCAGCGCTATTCCGATAAAAAACATTGTAGAGCCTGACGAAAACGGAGATTACGCCTATGCCGACAGAGAACGGGTGCTTGTAGCGGGAATGATAACCTCCGTAAAGCTGAAAACCACTAAGTCGGATACCATGATGGCATATATAACGGTTGAGGATATGACAGGTTCAGCTGAAATGATGGTATTTTCAAAGATACTCACTGAAGCAGGAAACCTTATCCGTGAGGGTTCTCTGATTATGACAAAGGCAGAGGTAACGATCCGTGAGGAGGAGGCGCCAAAGCTTAAATGTAATGAGATAGGTCCAATTTCAGCTGATGGAAATATGCTTTTCGGTTCTTACGGCAAACGCCAAAAACCTGAAAGCAGAGAAAAACCGGTGAGACTGTATATCCGATGCGATACCGACAACCGTGATCTAACCGACAGACTTTTTGCTATGTTTCGTATATTCAGAGGTAATACTCCTGTAGTGTTATATGACTGCAATACAGGAAAAACACTATTGGCACCGTCTGAGCTCTGGATAAATCCACATTTAATTCTCACTGATGAGCTCGAAGAACTACTGGGAGCGAAAAATGTAGTTGTAAAGTAATAAAAATAGCCAAATTTTAACGAAATCTATGATTTCTGAAAAATATTAAGTGCAAACCATTTATGTATGTGATATAATTACAGTAATTGTAATACAATGGAAAGGAAATTAATATGAACGAAAAAGAAACACAGAGAGGCAACATAAAAATATCCGAAGAGGTTATAAACTCAATTGTAACTATCGCTGCCAGGGAAACAGAAGGGATTAGCAGCGTAGCATCTGCAGCTGGAATTGACTTTTTTGGAAAGAAAAACCATTCCAAAAGTATTCGCACTCAGATTGTCGACAACACCATAACCATTGATATTTCCGTTCTTGTTAAGTATGGTGTTATTATTAATGATGTAGCACTTAAGCTTCAGGAAGCTATCGCCGTATCTGTTGAATCAATGACAGGTATGGCTGTTACCGCTGTAAATGTAACCGTAATTGGTATTAGTTTTGATGATAAGACAAGAGAAAGCAAATAACGCAGGGAAGGACACGGTCACTAAGTAAATGACCAGAAAAAATGCAAGAGAGCTCTCTCTTCATCTGTTGTTTGAGCTCGATTTCAACACAGAGGATGATATTGAAGCGCAGATCAGAAGCGAACTGTCAGCAGATCGGTTTAATACCCTTCGCAAGGAGCTCGATATCTACGACGCGCTTCCCGATGAGAAACAGAACGAATATATTATGGCTCTGACAACTGGAATAATAGCCCAATATATTGAGCTCAACGCTTATATTGAGCAGTATAGCGTTGGATGGAAGCTCAACAGAATTTCACGGGTTTGCCGCTGTATTTTGAGAATTGCCATGTATGAGATGCTTTATATGGATGATATAACATCGGCTGTGTCGATAAACGAAGCAGTAGAGCTTACAAAGAAATACGACAGTGTTGAAGCTTCCGGATTTGTAAACGGTATCCTTGGCTCTTTTGAGCGCCGGGATTTGGATAAAAAAGTCTGATGGCGCGGTATCTTGGATTCGACACGAGCAACTACAAAACATCTGTAGCTCTGTACGACTCAGACAGCGATGAATATATTAACATCGGTAAGATGCTGCCTGTGGAACAAGGCAAGCTAGGACTGAGACAGAGTGAAGCTGTGTTTGAGCATGTAACAGTTGCCAGAACTCGTTAAGAGAATCCTCAGAGGAACAAAAATCAAAGGGGTAGGAGTGTCCACAAAGCCAAGAGCGGCAGAAGGATCATACATGCCCTGCTTTAGAGTGGGCGAATGCGCTGCCACTTGTGTTGCATCTGCTTTGGGAGTGCCGCTTTACAGCTTTTCACATCAGCAGGGACATATAGCAGCGGCAGTGTTTTCATCAAAGCGCTCCCTTAAAGACGATCCTTTTCTCGCATGGCACCTCTCAGGAGGAACAACAGAGCTCCTTTTAGTGGAGCCGGACAGTGAGCTTATTTTCAAAGAAAAAATCATCGGCGGAAGCACTGATATTTCTGCAGGACAGCTTATAGACAGAACAGGTATTATGCTAGGGTTTGAATTCCCCTCAGGTCCCTCCCTTGACCATATGTCCCTTAAATCAGAAGGTTGCAGGGGATACAAGGTACGATCTGTCGATTCTCGTTTTTCTCTGTCTGGTATGGAGAACAAGGTTGTCGAAATGCTTTTGGACGGGGTATCGAATGAGGATATTGCCTATTTTGTGGTAGATACAGTGTGTGGAGCAATAGTAACCGCAAGTCTTCAAGCTAGAGACGTTTATGGGGATCTTCCGCTTCTTTGCTCGGGAGGTGTTTTTGCAAACACCATTCTTAGAAAACAGGTTTTTTCCCTAGACAATGTGTTTTTTGCTTCTACCGAGCTTTCGGGCGACAATGCCCTTGGAATAGCATACCTGTGACATATCTCTGAAGAGGGTTAATCGTTTATGGATACACAGAGAATTTTTACCGTTACGGAACTGAATTCATACATTAAAGACATTTTTGACAAGAATGATACTTTGTCTGACGTGTTTGTAAAGGGAGAAATTTCAAACTATAAGCTTCACTCTTCAGGCAATCACTACTTGACAATAAAGGACGAGGGTGGTGTCTTAAACGCCATCATGTTCAGAGGTTATGCTTCAAAGCTTTTGTTTAATCTTGAAAACGGCATGAAAATTATAGCCCACGGCCGAACATCGGTGTTTATTAAAGGTGGACAGTATCAGCTTATTATAGACAGCATTATACCAGATGGCATAGGCGCACTTTACGTTGCTTATGAACAACTTAAAGAAAAGCTTTACAAGGAAGGTCTTTTTGATAAATCGAAGAAGAAGCCAATTCCACGATTCCCTTCGAGGATAGCAATAGTAACATCACCCACAGGCGCGGCTATTCAGGATATGCTGCGAATTCTCAGACGACGCTACCCGCTTGCCAGGATCAGGATATGTCCTGTAAGAGTTCAGGGAGAAGAAGCACCAGCTGAGATATGCGAAGCAATATCCTTTATAAATAGCTACCGCCTCGCTGATGTTATTATTGCCGGAAGAGGTGGAGGTTCCATAGAGGATCTATGGGCTTTTAACTCTGAAGACGTGGCAAGAGCAATTTATGCTTCAGAGATCCCTGTCATTTCAGCGGTTGGTCATGAACCCGATGAAACAATATCCGATTATGTAGCAGACTTAAGAGCAGCTACCCCGTCAAATGCCGCGGAGCTTGTGGTTCCAGACTGCTCGGAGCTTCACGATTTAATA
>JAAZBA010000167.1 GCA_012514045.1 Clostridiales bacterium
CAATTGACGCGGGAATCGTTGGTGATTACGGTAAGCCTGTCATTATGGTCTCCGGCGATGATAAGGTCTGCAGAGAAGCAAAGGCTCTTCTGCCTTGGATTGAGACGGCGGAGGTAAAGCGTGGCATCACCTGGAGCGGAGGTTTTCTTCTCTCCCAACCCAAAGCTCATGAGGTAATACGAAACGCTACAATATCCGCAGTCAAGCGCATTAATGAAATGAAACCTCTTGTCTATGAAAAGCCCATTCACTTCAAAGTGGAGCTTGTGGAGCGGGGTATGCTGCCGAACCTTTACCAAAAGCCATATGCCAAAATTATTAACGGCCGTACTTACGAGGTGATAGGCGATACTATGGAAGAAGCTCTCTACAGATCATAAACATCATTCGGAGGAAATTAACCATGTCTTTCAATATAAACACGTCATATCTCATTGACTGCTTTAAGGATATCGTAAATGTGCCTAGCCCCGTTGGTTATTATGTGAAATTCAAGCCTGTTCTTAACAGATATGCTGAGTCTCTTGGATATACTTGTTCCTATGACAATCGTTCTACTGGATATATTACCGTTGAAGGTGAGGATTCATCGAAAACAGTACTGGTGGGAGCACACGCAGACACCATCGGTGCCGTAGTCAGAGGTATCGACTCGGATGGCACGCTTCTTGTACGGGAACTGGGCGGCATAAATTATTCAAGTATTGAGGGTAACACGGTTACGGTCCACACCCGCCACGGCAGAGATTATACCGGTCTCTTTGCTTGTAAATATCATTCAGTTCATATATTTGAAAAAGCAAGAAGCGAAACGCGTGATGAAACCAACACAATGGTTATTCTGGACGAAAGAGTATCCTCGAAGGAGGATGTAAAGGCGCTCGGTATCCAGAACGGTGACTTTATTTCCTTTTCTCCCAATACCGAGATCACTCCCAACGGATATCTGAAGTCCCGTTTTATTGACAACAGGGGTGCTATTGCCTGCGTGTTTGAAGCGATACGCTATTTAAATGAGAATAATCTCAAGCCTAAGTACAACACGATCTTCGCCTTCCCCTTTGACGAAGAAACAGGACTAGGCGGTACATATGTGCCTTCGGAGGTTAGCGAGTACGTAGCTATGGATATCGGGCTTATTGGTCCGGAGCATGACGGTAACGAGTACTCGGTCAGTATCTGCGCCAAAGATGCTGCAAACCCATATGATTACGACCTTACATGCCGTCTTATAGATTACGCTAAAAAGGCCGGCTGCGACTATGCCGTTGATGTATACAAGCTCTATGGTACTGACGGAAACGCCGCCCAGAGGGGCGGAAACAATGTAAAAAGCGCAGCTTTCGGCATGGCGGTTACTTGCAGCCACTCAAGAGAAAGAACCCATATAACAGGTCTTGAGAACACTGCAAAGCTTCTTTTGGCCTATCTGCTGGACATTTAGAGGTGTCTTTATGGAAAAAACACTCAATCAGCTTCTTGTTCTCTTTCGTCAGGGTAACGGATATACGCGGCAACAAGGTACCTGTACGCTTTATCGTGACGGCAAATACGGATATTTCAAGGATCTGGACTATTATGACCAAACTGTCGGAGGCTGGTCTGCCTCCTTCCATCTGTCAAGGCTCTATGAAATATACCTTTCCCGATACAGCGAGTCGCAGGATGTGTTCGAAGACAAGAGCTTTCTTGATGACTATATAAGCGCCCTTGACTTTTGGCTTGATAACGACTTTCAAAACCCCAACTGGTGGCGCATGGAAATCGGTATTCCCGGGCAGCTGGCTAAGCTGTGTCTGCTTTTAGGTGACAGGCTCTCCCCGGACAGAAGACAAAAAGCCTGTGAAATCGTCTCCCGTAGCAGCGTTTCGCACAACAGCAGAGCACTCAAATGGACAGGAGCAAACCTTCTTTGGGCGGTTCGCTGTACCATATATTACGCTATGCTGTCAGGTGAAAAAGCCCTTATTAAACCATGCACTACTCGGCTTGCGGAGGAAATTGTCATTGCAGAGGGTTCCAATGAGGGCATAAAGCCAGACTTCAGTTTTTATCAGCATGGTCCCCAGCTTTACTCCTGCGGTTACGGCAGAAGCTTTACTCTGGAGCTCAGCCAGCTTGTATACATTCTCTCTGGCACAGAATATACCCTTCCTCCGGATAAACTTGAGCTATTCCAAAGCTTTGTTCTGGAGGGGCAACGCTATTTCGTCCATGGAAGATCCATCGATTACCTTGCGGCGGGAAGAGAAATTTCCAGGGAAAACTGCATGTCATCGGAGAGTTTTCTCGACGCACTATGGTGTATGCTAAAATCCGAAGGTTACTCACGCAAGGCAGAGCTTCGGGAGTTCTATGATGCTATTATTACAAACAAGGATAACTTTTCAGGCACTAAATATTTCCCCTCAAGCTACTTTCTCTCACATAAAACAGGCTCCCGTCACTATTCTGTCAAAGGCTGTCACAGCAAATTTCGTGGCACCGAATGGGGCTGCGGCGGAGAAAACCGTTTAGGCTACCTCCATGGCTGCGGAGCAAACACATGCTATCTCTCCGACGGCCTTGAGTATCATAATATTGCTCCTTTCTGGAAATATGATTCATTGCCCGGTGTAACCTCAAAAGACTTTACCGATGAGGAGCTTTATGCCATAACAAACAAAGACTATGACGCCTCCTCCATCGATAACTTCAGAGAGGAATGCTCCGGCGCTTCAAAGGAAGGCAGCGGGATTCTTCGCATGCGCCTTGAGAGAGACGGTATAACAGGATATCTAACGTTTATTGCCTGGGAAAAGGGCATGATATGTCTCGGTTGCGACATTAATGCTCCATTCCGAACTCATACAACGGTGGATCAATGTCTGTTGAGAGGAAAGGAAAACCTTAAAGACCTTGCTATCTATAAGGAACAATTTATCGAAAACGGAGGTTTTCGGTATACAAATCTCTCAAACAACCTCCCGATGATTGTCAACGCCGGAGAGGTTGAAGGCTCCTGGAAAAGGAATTCTCTGTCTAAACCGGATATCAAGATATTCGGCAGAATACTTACAGTCAGGTTTGAGCACAAGAGCGGTGTCTCCAGTTATGCCTATGCCGTAACCGCCTCGGGCAATGCTCCTGATGACATCGATACAATATTCAACACCCCTGAAAAACAGGGCGTTCGCTTTAAGGACGGAC
>JAAZBA010000084.1 GCA_012514045.1 Clostridiales bacterium
CGCATGTCATCAATGGCTCGTTTCCGCTTGACTGCTATTTTTCTATAGATAAATTCCGTTAGATAGCCAAGGCATTTTTGTATTTCGTTCTGTCCTTTAAAATTCGGCACATCTTTAAGAAGCTCTGATGCCCGATCTTCGGTATAATACCGCAACAGAAAGCGCTTAAGGCCATCATAATAGGCTCCGTCGGGTTTACATGTAATGACGATTCTAAATCTATTGGTAGCGTAATCCTGGGTAAAGTCATCAATGAGGTCAATGCAACACATACGGTATATTGCTTTAGCTACATCCGAGTATTTATTAGGAGCATCCTTGTTCTCATCATCGCAATATTTGATGAAAGCGACAATCTCGGTGCCCACATCGGATGACAAGACTTTTTCAAGTAAATTACCAATTTTCACAGTCTCAGCTGGTTTGTACTCAGCGCTGTCACCGAGGAATACCTCAACATCAGACTTGCTTAGTAATCTGTGCATCGCTCCCTTCTCTGCATGGTCGCCTTTGAAATTATCGTTATAGAAGTAAATAACGGTAGCATAATCTGGATTTAAATACTGTAAGTCCTTTCGAGGGACCTCCATGTCCACTTCAGCAAGAGCTGTTTCAAGGTCAGCATAATAGTGAAAACCTCGTGCTTCGTTTGGTATCGTTCGCAACTTGCATCTCGTAAAATCATCGCATCTGTCTTCACTGCATTCTTTGAACGCGAACATCTTGTTGTCTCTGCTGCAAGTAATCTTCACCAAGTCATGTTCTGGTGTAAATATATCAAAGAAAGCTGGATCTATCTTGATGTCGTAGTGTGTGAGTATCAACTGAAGGTCATCTTCCTTAAACCATTTGTTTTTAAGTAATTCCAACGGGAAATCATTGTTTTCGTATCGTTTGCTTATTCGTACCAGTCTATAGTCCGAGAACAAGATGGTCGCCAGTGCGATTCTTCTATCCCGACCTGCACGTCCTGCTTCCTGTACGAAGCTCTCCAAAGAACTGGAGTAGTTCATGTTAACCGTGAAGCGAACGTTTGGCTTATCTATTCCCATTCCAAATGCTTTTGTTGCGACCATTAACGGGAGCTCGTTATTTCTGAACCGATCAAGATTTTCAAACGACTGTTTATCCTCCTGCTCGTTTTTAGATCCACCAGTAAAAGTTCCTATATCCCTGTTACTGGCCGAAAGTGAGTTTGCATTCTCATGTACCGAGACCCCCGTATTTTGACGGTGTGGACAAAAGATTATCCCAGCCTGTTCATATATGTCGCGTTTGGCAAACATGTCTTCAGGAATATCAGTTATAAGATTCACAGCATCAAATGAGTTTTCTATGTTCTGTCTTTCGGCAAAAGCAGCCTTTATACGTTCTGTGCTTTTTATACTTTGTAATTCGGCGATACTGCTTGGGATTTTTTCTATGTATTTGGATAGAAAATTCTCTTTGCATTTGTAAGCTGCCAATTTATTATTAATATCAACTGCGACTGGCAACCCTTTGTCAAGGCGACCATTCTTATCAAAATATTTATCATGAGGATAATCTATAGGGACTCGCTCAACCTTATACTGGAGTTCAAGCCTGTCCGTGTTTTCGTACCGGACTATTGTTTCGGCATCAAGTGGGTAAGCCCCATTACCAGATAGTTCACGCTCAACATCAGAAAGTACATCAAACGATGCCGTCGCTGTTAAACCGAATAGCGTAAGGCGCTTGCTCTCGTCCTTTGCACATACGTAGTTGTACATATTACGTCCCAGATGAAGATATGAAAACCTAAAATCGTGACCCCACTCTGACACGCAATGAACCTCGTCGATAACCCCATACGAGAAATATACATGCATGTCATGCATAGTCTTCAGTTTTTCTCTAAATTTGTATATGCATAGCCGTTCAG
>JAAZBA010000372.1 GCA_012514045.1 Clostridiales bacterium
CAACTCCGGGACACACAAAGGGATGTATATCCTTTTTCTTTGATGTGACAGAGGGAGATAAAGTGTACCATGTGGGCACCTTCGGCGGAGCGGGAGCCAATACCTTAGTCCCGGGAAGTTACGACTATGACGGCTGCAGGGAGGGTTATCTCGAATCCATTAAGCGGCTCCGTCAAGAAAAGGTTGATGTGTTCATAGGCAACCATGTCTGGAACAACGACACGGACGTAAAGGGCGAGCTTCTTTTGAAAACGGGAGAAAACCGTTTTATAGACGACAAAATATTCTATCGCTTCCTGGATCACTGCGATGAGCGGCTTCTTTCGATCATTGAAAAAGAGAAGACGGATAAGAAGTGATAAAAATGAATGACATAACAAGAATCAGGGAGCTTGCAAAGAGGGTAAAGGAGTTTTCTCTCAGTCCGGAAATGGAAAAGCGCCGCAGACTGTGGACAGACCACAACAGCTTCGTAAAGACACGTCCCCTTATCTACATAAGAAGCATACCTATGATGGAGTTCCCGATAACGAAGGAGATGACCTGCGAGGAGCCCTGGATGCGGAGGCTGGAGCTGGAGCTTCAGACCGCGAAGTACAGATTTTCTCTGCGGGAGGACACAATCGTTGAGCCTTACGTCACTATACGGGCTACGGTGGATATAGATCCGCAGGGTATATTCGGTCTTCCCAGTGAGCTTGAAGAGAAGACAAGTGAAATTGTCTGTGCCCGTTATAAGCCCTCAATCATTGAAGAAGATGACGTAAAGAAGCTCCATGTCATGCCCTATCGGGTTGATGAGGAGGACACAAAAATAAAGAGGGAACGCATGGAGGAGGTGCTGGACGGTATCCTTGACGTGGCAGTCGACCGTCAGGCTCCTCTGTGCTCCATGTGGAATAATGATATCTCAAACCTTCTGGCAAAGCTTCGCGGACTTGAGCAGATCATGTGGGACGCATACGACAGGCCGGAATGGCTCCACTCGCTCCTTGGCTGGATGCGGGACAGGGTACTTGAGCACATTGACCAGACAGAAGCGGCGGGAGGCTTCCGCCTCAACAACCATCAGAACCAAGCTATGCCCTACTGTCATGAGCTTGAGCCGCCGTCATCATCGGACAAAAGCGTTGCCACAAAGGAGCTTTGGGGCTACGCTGCATCGCAGGAGACTACCGGCTTTGGTCCCGATTTGTTTGAAGAGTTCATGTTCCGCTATCAAAAGCCCATTCTTGAGCGCTACGGTCTTACCGCCTACGGCTGTTGCGAAGACCTGACCCATAAAATCGATGCTATTACCACCCTTAAAAATCTCCGGCGGTTTTCTATCTCCGCCTTTACTGACGTGAGAACCGTTGCTGAGAAACTTAATGACAAGTATATCCTTTCATGGCGTCCCAATCCCGCCTCCGCCTGCTCCTATAACCTTGATGAGGACTTCGTAAGAAGTGAACTGAGAAACGCCGCGGATATATTCGATGCCAACAATTGCATCTGGGACGTGACCCTCAAGGATCTTGAGACTACCAACGGAGACGAAACAGCCATCATTCGCTGGACTGATATCATAAGAGATGAGCTTGAAAGACGTTACGGTGATTAAAGACAAAAGGCCTTGATATGAAAACTTTATATAAAAACGGCAAGATATACCTTGGGCGGGGACGGTTCGCCTCCTCCATGCTTGTGTCCGAAGGCAGAATAGAAGCCGTAGGCGACGACCTTCCATCTGTACCTGGCTGTGAGCAAAGTGAGCTTATGGGGCGGACAGTTGTGCCGGGATTCATCGACACCCATGTCCATCTTGCAAGCGTTGGGCGGATGCGCTCCTGTGTTGACCTTTCGGGAGCCGGCTCAATGGCGGAGCTGATCGATAGAGGCAGGAAGTATATTGAAAAAGAACCTCGGGATAAAGACTTTGTGCTGGTGGGCAGAGGCTATAACGAAGACTATTTTACGGATTTTGCAATACCTCCCAACCGCCGTGATTTAGACAAAATCACAGATAAATTCCCTGTTGTTTATATCCGTGTCTGCGGTCACATGACCAGCGTCAACACTAAGGCTTTGGAGCTTGCCGGGGTGATTCGTGATACTACGGAAGTTGCCGGCGGCAGGATAGGCAGAGACCCGGACGGCAACCTCGACGGTACGTTATTTGAGGATGCGGCGTATCTTGTGAGAAAGATAGTGCCCCCTGAGGACGAAAACACCGTATCATCCTATATACTAAGCGGTATGGCGCATGCCGCCGGATACGGTATAACCTGTGTTCACACAAACGATGTGTCTGACGGCTCAGTATCCCTCGGAGCATATGAAAAAATCTACGCCTCATGTAAAAATATCATCCGCACATATCATCAAGTGACCTTTTCCGACCTGAACAGATATAAAAGGTTCATCCTTGACGGTCATGCCACAACCCGGGGCAGCGATATGTTCCGCTGAGGACCTTTGAAACTCTTTATCGACGGCTCCTTGGGGGCAGGCACTGCCTTCCTGCGCAGCCCGTACCGGGACAGAGAGGGAAGTGGCATACCTACAATGACGAGGAGCGATATATCGGATATGGTAAATACGGCGGAGTGCCATTCCTGTCAGGTGGTGGCGCACTGCATAGGTGACGGAGCGGTGGAGCTGATGCTCGACATTTATGACAGCGTTATAAGTGAAAACCGCAATCGTCATGGCATACTCCACTGCCAGCTGACAGACAGAGCGCTTCTTGAAAGAATGAAAAATCGGGATATTTTAGTTTTTGTCCAGCCTGTGTTCATCGATTACGATATGGATATTGTCTCAACAAGAGTCGGAGAGAGGTTAGCCTCGGAGAGTTACGCCTTCGGAGACATGGTGTGCATGGGTATCCGTACAAGCTACGGCACGGACGCCCCGGTTGAAGACATGAACCCGTTTGAGAACATATA
>JAAZBA010000004.1 GCA_012514045.1 Clostridiales bacterium
AAAAGAAGAGCTTACCGAACGGGTACGCTTTTTTACGGAAAATGATAAGCTTCTTGAAGCGCAGCGAATAAGCCAAAGAACACTCAATGATATTGAAATGCTAGAGGAGATTGGCTTCTGCAGCGGTATTGAAAACTACTCAAGAGTTATAAGCGGAAGAGAACCTGGAAGCGCTCCATTTACGCTGATTGACTATTTCCCAAAGGATTTCCTTCTGGTAGTGGATGAGTCTCACGTAACACTTCCTCAAGTCAGGGGAATGTTCGCAGGGGACCACGCGAGAAAGTCAACCCTGATAGATTATGGTTTTCGTCTCCCCAGTGCATTCGACAACCGTCCCTTAAATTTCGACGAATTCCGCTCAAAACTTAATCAGGTTATTTACGTAACCGCTACGCCTCAGGAATATGAAATGTCACGCTCCGGCCAGGTTGTGGATCAGGTAATACGTCCTACCGGACTTGTCGACCCGGAAATTGAAATTCGCTCTACTGAGGGACAGATTGACGACCTTATATCCCAGATTAACGAGAGAATTGCCAATCGGGAGCGTGTGCTTGTCACAACACTTACAAAGAAGATGGCAGAGAATCTGACTGACTATTTGCGCTCTGTGTCCATAAAGGTCAAGTATATACATCATAACATTGATACAATAGAGCGTATGAAGCTTATAAGAGAACTGCGTACCGGTGAAGTAGACGTTCTTGTAGGCATAAATCTTCTGCGTGAAGGTCTTGACATGCCTGAAGTTTCTCTTATCGCTATTCTAGACGCAGATAAAGAGGGATTCCTTCGCTCTTCAACGTCGCTTATCCAGATTATCGGCAGAGCGGCGAGAAATGTAAATGGCAAAGTTATTATGTATGCTGAAAATATAACCGACTCAATGCGCTCCGCTATAGATGAGACAAACAGAAGAAGAAATATTCAATTAGAGTATAACGAGCGCAACGGCATTGTTCCTAAGACGATTAAAAAGCAGGTTCATGATCTTATAGAGATTTCAAGCACTGATGTTACTGAACTTGAAGAAGGCTCATATGTTAAGCTGAACCGACGACAGCGTGAGGAACTCATCGAAAAGCTTACGAAAGAGATGCGTCAGGCTGCGAAGCTGCTTGAATTCGAATACGCCGCAATACTGCGTGACAAAATAGAAAAACTAAAATCTTCAGATAAACCGGACAAACTTCGTTCCTCAAAGAGGTAATTATGTCAGAAAAGCTTATTATAAAAGGTGCCAGAGAGCACAATCTTAAAAACATCGATATAGAGCTGCCTAGAAACAAGCTCATTGTCATGACAGGAATTTCAGGCTCGGGAAAATCCAGCCTTGCATTCGATACTATTTATGCTGAAGGCCAAAGAAGATATGTAGAATCGCTTTCAAGCTATGCGAGATTATTCCTTGGGCAGATGGAGAAGCCTGACCTTGACTACATAGAAGGGCTTTCTCCCGCCATATCGATTGACCAGAAGACAACATCAAAAAATCCCCGCTCCACAGTTGGTACAGTAACCGAGGTATATGACTATCTGCGTCTCCTGTGGGCTCGTATCGGTATACCACATTGCCCCAATTGCGGCAAGGAAATCCGTCAGCAGACAATTGACCAGATTATCGAACAGCTAATGTCTTTTGAAAAGGGTACAAGAATACAGGTAATGGCGCCGGTAATTCGGGCAAGAAAAGGTCATCATCAGAAGATTTTTGAAGGCGCAAGGCGCTCAGGCTTCGTCCGTGCAAGAGTTGACGGTATTATATATGACCTTTCGGAGGAAATAGCGCTTGAAAAGAATAAAAAACATACTATAGATATAGTTGTCGACAGATTAATTATTCGTGATGATATCATCACACGCCTTACAGACTCTGTAGAGACAGCGTCAAAGCTGGCAGGTGGTATTGTGACGGTTGATGTATTAGACTCTCAGGAGCTGATGTTTTCTCAGAATTACGCCTGCGAAGACTGTGGCATCAGCATAGAGGAGCTTACACCTCGGCTGTTTTCCTTCAATAATCCATATGGAGCGTGCCCGAAATGCTCGGGACTAGGTGCGCTTTTTAAAGTCGACCCTGAACTTATAATTCCAGATAAATCAAAAAGCATTAACGAGGGAGCCGTAACAGCTAATGGTTGGAATCTTGACAATTCAGAGAGCATTGCATCGGCGATGTTCAAGGCACTTAGCGAAAAGTACAATTTCAGCCTGGACACTCCCGTTTGCAAGTTTTCCGACAACATAATCGAGAAGCTGCTCTATGGTACAGGTAACGAAAAGATTAAAATTGTATATAAACATTCCACAAGAGCGTTTGAGCAGCCCTTTGAAGGGGTTATCACCAACATGGAGAGGAGATATTCTCAAACCGATTCCGAATTTATCAGAAACGAAATTGAAAACTACATGAGTGAAACCCCCTGCCCGGAATGTGGCGGCAAAAGGCTCAGAAAAGAAGCTCTGGCTGTAACAGTGGGTGACATCAGTATTCATGATTTAACCGGCAAATCCGTCGTAGACGCCTTACGTTTTATCGAGGAACTGCAGCTTAGTGAACGTGAACATATGATTGGAGACAGAATCCTTCGGGAGATTACAGAGCGCCTTGGTTTTCTCAGAAGCGTAGGACTTGAGTACCTTACTTTAGCCCGTTCCGCTAGCACTCTGTCGGGAGGCGAGAGCCAGAGAATTCGTCTAGCGACTCAGATCGGCTCATACCTTATGGGTGTTCTGTATATCCTCGATGAACCAAGCATAGGACTCCATCAGCGTGATAATGAGAAACTTCTTGGCACCCTGAAAAGACTTCGCGACCTGGGTAATACACTTATCGTTGTTGAGCATGACGAAGAAACCATGTACGCTGCTGATTATATTGTAGATATCGGTCCCGGCGCGGGTATTCACGGCGGAGAGGTTGTTTGTTCAGGCACCATTGACGACATAAAGAATTGCGAAAAAAGCATCACAGGCCAATATCTCAGCAGAAAAAAGTCAATTGAAGTGCCAAAGATGAGAAGAGAAGGCAACGGAAAATCACTCAAAATCATCGGGGCAAGAGAGAACAATCTTCGTAATATTGATGTAGAATTGCCTTTGGGAAAGTTTATTTGCGTAACAGGTGTTTCCGGTTCGGGAAAATCTTCACTTATAAACGAAATATTATATAAGCAACTTGCTGCTGACCTTAATAGAGCAAAAACGAAGGCGGGAGCGCATACAAGAATTGATGGAATTGAGCATCTCGATAAGATAATCTGTATAGATCAGTCTCCCATAGGGAGAACACCCCGCTCAAATCCCGCCACTTACACAAGCGTTTTCAATGACATAAGAAACCTGTTTGCCGCTACAAACGATGCTAAAATGAGAGGATATAACGCCGGCAGGTTTTCTTTTAACATAAGAGGTGGAAGATGCGAAGCTTGTACCGGTGACGGTCTTGTAAAGATTGAAATGCACTTTCTTCCTGATATCTATGTGCCTTGCGAGGTTTGTCACGGCAAACGATACAACAGGGAGACTCTTGAGGTTCAGTATAAGGGCAAAAACATATACGAGGTCCTCGAGATGACAGTGGACGAGGCGATGGTTTTCTTTGAGAACTTACCTAAGATATACAAAAAGATCAAAACACTTGAGGAAGTGGGTCTGGGATATATAAAGCTCGGACAGCCTTCCACAACACTTTCCGGTGGTGAAGCTCAGAGAGTAAAGTTAGCTACAGAGCTCTCGAAAAGGGCTACAGGCGGTACTATCTATGTTCTTGACGAGCCGACAACGGGACTTCATGTTGCTGATGTTCACAAGCTTATCCAGGTGCTTAACGCTCTTGTAGATACAGGAAACACTGTTGTAGTTATCGAGCACAATCTCGACGTTATAAAGACCGCAGACTATGTAATCGACCTGGGACCCGAGGGAGGTTACAAGGGCGGTACCATTGTCTGCACCGGTACACCTGAGGAGATTGCCATATGTGAAGCGTCCTACACGGGACAATATCTGCGCAAAGCGCTTAATATGGAGGAAAAATGTATAGAGCAATAATTTTTGATATGGATGGTGTACTCATCGATTCCGAGCCACTTTATCATGTGTCGGACAGAAAATTTTTCGATTTCCTTAATATGACCCTGACAGAAGAGGATATAATATCCATGACCGGCTGCAGTGGAACGGTGATAGCGAACAAAATACTTTCAAAAAACAAAAACCTGCCGTATTCCGCAGAAGAGTTGGCAGAAACATACGACAGATATATTGCAAACGCACTGTACGGTTGTAAAGATCTTACGCTTACAAACGGCGCTGAGAATTGGATTCGTAACTTAAGCGAAATCGGAGTAAAACTTGCTGTTGGTTCCTCAAGCACACATGAAATGGTACATTATGTTCTTGACAGGTTTGATATAACAAAATATTTCGATGCTGTAGTAACATCAAGCGAGGTAAAACTTACCAAGCCATATCCTGATATTTTCCTTGAATGTGCAAAAAGGCTTGAGACAGATCCCCGGTATTGTCTTGTGATAGAAGACAGTCTCAACGGGATGAAAGCAGCCCATAGCGCGGGAATGAAATGCGCCATTTACCTTGAAACGAATGAGTTTCCTATTGATTTATCGCGATTTGATGAGATTATAGACAGCTTTTCTCCAGATAAACTGGAGTATATTAAATCTCTGTGTCAAGAGATTCGATAATAAAATCATTCTCTTCATCAGAGAGCTCAGTAACAGATTTAAGCTTCCTCTGAATCTGACGGGTACGTACACCGATGAGATCGTTGAGACCGCTGTTTGCCTTATCGATCAGATTCTTAGTACTTTCAAGGGTAGCGGCAAATTTATCAAACTCTGTTTTTACCGCTCCCAGAACATCCCAGACCTCGCTTGAACGCTTTTGTATGGCAAGGGTACGAAATCCCATCTGAAGGCTGTTCAGAAGCGCAGCCATGGTGGTAGGACCCGCCAGTGTAATTTTGTATTCACGCTGCAGCGTTTCAACAAGACCGCGTCTTACAGCCTCTGCATATAGCCCTTCAAAAGGCAGAAACATTATGCCGAACTCCGTTGTTTCCGGAGGATTAATATATTTGGTTCTTATGTCTTTGGCAAATGCTTTTATAGATGAGATAAGCGCTTTGCCTGCATATTCGATTTTTAAGGTATCGGCACTATCGTATGCGTCTACAAGATTTGAATAAGTCTCAGCGGGAAATTTTGAGTCAATTGGAAGATAAACGCATCCGGAATCGCTACCGGGAAGCTTGACTGCAAACTCTACAGGCTTGCCAGAGCCCTTAAATGTTACCACATTAACGTCATACTGCTCCGGAGCGAGAATCTCCTCAAGGATTGCACCGAGTTGGATTTCTCCTAAAATGCCTCTGCTCTTGACATTGGACAGCACTTTTTTGAGATCACCAACGCCCGCTGCAAGGGTCTGCATCTCTCCGAGACCTTTATAGACCTCCTCAAGACGTTGACTAACAAGAGAAAATGACTGCGTCAGCTTGTCGTCAAGCGTCTTCTGAAGCTTTTCGTCCACAACAGAGCGCATTGTGTCCAGCTTACGGTTGTTCTCT
This sequence comes from Clostridiales bacterium, assembly GCA_012514045.1. Classification (GTDB taxonomy): domain Bacteria; phylum Bacillota; class Clostridia; order Oscillospirales; family QAMX01; genus JAAZBA01. Next base: position 5,597 of record JAAZBA010000004.1, read on the forward strand.
TCCTGCATTGAGCTGAGATTATGCTCCATTGTTCGCCGTATGTTTTCAAGCTTTTGCTCGTTCTCAATAGAAAAAGATGAGAAACGAGCGCTGAGTTCAGCAAGCCTTCGGTCCTGGTTTTCGCTTGACTGACGATTAGACTTAATGGTCATGTCAAACATGCTTCTTATGGCGCTGCCGGTGGTGTTTGTAAGATCACGGCGAAGCTCAGAAAGACCTGAATCAAACTCTTTTTTAATCTCATCACGGCTGCCGATTCTGCGAAGGGTAAGAAGCAAAAGGAGACCTAAAATAATCACTATTATAATAAGTGCAACAATCAGATATTCCATTCCACACCTCATATCATTAATAATAATAGTATAACAGCAAAAAAATTTAAATTCAAGGCTTATTTTTGACTGCATCGCTATTAAATATTTTACCACATAGGTGTAGAGTTAACTACATAGAATTCTCTGTAATTGTATCAAGGAACAAACCACGAAGAACATAAATAAAATTCTAATACAAAAGAAAAGGAAACGGAGCAATGAAAAATATCAAAGACATAAAGTTTTATCTCCTCGACATGGATGGCACTATATACTTGGGCAACAAACTCTTTGACTGCACTATACCATTTCTTAACCTTCTGGAAGAGCAAGGGAAGAGATACATATTTCTTACAAACAACTCTTCGAAGAACAGGAATGTATATGTGGAGAAACTGGCAAAGATGGGCATTACTGCAAAACCTGACGATGTATTCACTTCCGGCGAAGCTACAACTATATACTTAAATAAAATCAAGCCAGATGCAAGAATATACCTCTGTGGCACCCCTTCCTTGGAACATGAGTTTGAGGAAGCAGGTTTTACTCTTACCGATAAGGAGCCTTACTATGTTGTCCTTGGATTTGATATGACTCTGACTTATGAAAAGCTTGTAAAACTCTGCGATTTTGTCCGTGACGGTCTTCCTTATATCGTCACGCATCCTGATTTTAACTGTCCTGTCGAGGGAGGATTTATCCCCGATACAGGCTCAATGATGGCTCTTGTAAAGGCATCAACGGGAAGAGATCCCGACCTTGTCATCGGTAAGCCCAACAAAGGCATTGTCGACGCTATAGTAGAAAAATACCATGCAAATCGGGAAGAAATTTGCATGGTAGGCGATAGGCTTTATACAGATATTGCGCTTGGCCCGAAGGCAGGCATAATCTCGATTCTCGTGCTCAGCGGTGAGACAAGCATGGAGGATTTGGAGAAATCTGACGTAGAACCGTCTTTTATCTTCGATGACCTTACGGGAATAGCCGAAGCTATAAAATAATTACTCTCCCTTGACCTTTTTCCAGTACTCCGCTGCAGCTTGTTCAAGCTTATTCTGACCGAAATCATAATATACC
>JAAZBA010000021.1 GCA_012514045.1 Clostridiales bacterium
GGACTTACTGTGCTTGACAGAAGCGGACTTATTCTTGATATATTTGCTTCCCGGGCGAGAAGCGCTGAGGGCAAGCTACAGGTAGAGCTTGCTCAGTATAAATATCTGCTGCCGAGACTGTCTGGTCTCGGAAATCAATTGTCCAGACTTGGAGGCGGAATAGGCACAAGAGGTCCCGGCGAAACAAAGCTTGAAAGCGATCGCCGGCATATAAGAAGAAGAATATCGAGACTTGAGGCTGAGTTGGCTGATCTGAGAAAGGTGAGAACAAGGCAGAGAAATAGAAGAAAGTCTCTTGAAATTCCTCTTGTATCTATTGTTGGCTATACGAATACGGGAAAGAGTACGCTTCTGAACACCCTCACCGGTTCCGCGATAGAAGCAAACGACCGTTTATTCGATACACTCGACACCACTATCAGAAAGCTCAAAGTATCCGATACTCTTGAAGTACTGCTGTCGGATACAGTAGGCTTTATTCATAAGCTGCCACACAACCTTATTGAAGCTTTTAAAGCTACGCTCGAAGAGCTCGAGTATGCTGATTTGCTTCTTCATGTAATAGACATTTCAAACCCTGCCTGGAAAGACCAGGCAGAGGTAACTGAGAAGCTTATATTCGAGCTTGCAGGTGAGGACGTAAAGGTCATTAATCTGTTTAACAAATGCGACAAAACATACATAGAAACAAAGCCTTCAGGTAGAGACACGGTGCTAATATCCGCAAAAACAGGAGAGGGAATTGAGGATTTGCTAAAGGCTATAGAGGAGCTTCTTGACAATGGTACGAGAAAAGCGAAATTTCTTTTTCCATACTCCGAGTCCGGAAGGCTTGACATACTATATCGTGACGCCAAGGTGCTATGTGTTGACTACAAAGATGAAGGGATAAACGTCAGTGCTGTCTGTGACAAACGTACACTCGGCTGGGCTAAGGAATATCTTTATATTGAAACATCAGACGAAGAGGAGTAACTATGAGTATACTTGTTCCATTTCAGTCAAGTGAAATAGAGCTTATCGAGCGAAAATCCCGTTTTATAGGCAATATTTGGATTGTGGAAAGTGAAACCGAAGCAAGGGAACGGATTGCGGAAACAGCTGCGAAGCACTACTCTGCCTCCCATGGTGTATATGCTTATGACATAAAGAGCGAAAATGCCTCACGTTTTTCCGATGCCGGTGAGCCGAAGGGTACAGCAGGCATGCCGGTTTACGAGGTGTTCAGACGAGAAGATATAACAAACTACTGCTGTGTTGTAACCCGTTATTTCGGAGGTATTCTTCTGGGAGCGGGTGGACTTATCAGAGCTTACTCTAGCACGGCAAGCGAAGCTCTTGCGGCGGCAGGTGTTGCGGAACTCAGACCTTATATAACAATCGCGATTCTCTGCGAATATACCTACTTTGACATAGTACGCGCATTTCTGCGTGACTATGAGCACACTGTAATCGATACGGAATACGGTGCTGATGTGCTTTACAGTATATGCATCAGTGAGGAGGACGTTGAGAGTGTAAGAGAAGGCATTGTAAACCTCAGCGCAGGCCGGGCAGAGATTATGGAAACAGGCATAGAGCTAAAGCCCTATAGAATTAAATAGTTTTGTAAAAAAAGAGGTATTTCAAAGGCGGTTTTCGAATAAGTTAATAGAGAGATATAAAAGGCGGTGATTTTTCATGGCTATTCCAGGAGGCTTTATTGATGAGCTTGTAGCGAGAAGCGACATACATTCTATCGTTTCAACATACGTGCAGCTCAAAAAGAGCGGAAGCGGGTATGTGGGACTGTGTCCATTCCACAATGAGAAGACACCGTCCTTTCATGTTGATGGGGATAAACAGCTATTCTACTGTTTCGGCTGCGGAACGGGCGGAGGTGTTATCTCCTTCGTAATGAAAATAGAGCATCTTGAGTTTGTGGAGGCTGTTGAGTATCTGGCGAAACGAGCTGGGATGGAAGTTCCAGCAGACAGAGAAGATGCCGTGTTAAGGCAATCGAGAAAGAGATACATTGAGATGCACCGTCTGGCGGCAAGGTTTTATTATTCAATGTTGCTGACACCAAAGGGGAAACTGGCGCTTGAGTACTTTATCAGGCGGGGATTTGACGTAAAGACAATAAAGCAGTTCGGCTTGGGTTTTGCCCCTGACAGCTGGAGCGAGCTTACTGCGGAGCTTAAAAGCAAAGGGTTCTCCGAGGATGAACTGGTAGAAGCGGGACTCAGTATCAAAAACCCAAAGGGCAACGTATATGATAGGTTCCGAAACCGAGTGATGTTCCCTATAATAGATGTAAAAGGCGATGTAATAGCCTTCGGCGGCAGAGTTATGGATAACAGTGTACCGAAATA
>JAAZBA010000013.1 GCA_012514045.1 Clostridiales bacterium
CTGTATCAAATTGTATCAATCTCAGGTTATATTCATCCGTGTAGACCCTCACAAACTTCCACACTGGCTTTGACTGTATGAATTTCGTGTAATAATCGACCTGTGCTTCGTAGCTGGTAAACTGCTCGTCACTGTCGGTCGAAACGCGAGCATATCCCGCAACGCGGCGTTTCCCCTCACTTTTTAGCGAAAGGTCGATATCGTGTGCTCTCCGTATCAAAACTGGTCTTTACTTTCAAGTACAGTGTCCTTGGAGATACCACAGAATTTGCATTTTCCGTTCACCCAACTGTGCTTGATGTTGCGATAGCGTATATTTCCCTCGGCGTCGTCAAATTGCGTGACGGAAAACTCACTTTGCGGGTATTTCGAGCAGTACACGCCGCGCCGGGAAAGCAGACTCGTCAGCTCCGTAATGGCGATGGCGAAAAGCTGCTTGTGAAAGATGTGGTCGATGCGTTCCTGTAAATCTGGCATCTGCGGCTCAAGCCCGGTAATCAGTCTTTTCGCAATTTCGCGCAGAAATACTCCCGTCTTGCAGGCAGGGTCAAGAAAAGTGGTGTCAGGATTGCGGAACAGCTCCTGCGGCAGCATATCCAGCATCTTGTTCACGACATCCGGCGGCGTGAATACCTCATCGTTCGAGAGATTCGCCAGACACGACAGCACGTCGGGATTGTATACCGAACTAAACAGATCATCAGCCATTGTCCTGCACCCTCCTGTAATCAGATATATACTGCTTTAGGAATTTGCCCTCTTCATCGGGCTGCGGCTCATCAAAAAAGGTGAGCTGCTCTTTTTTTGTCTTCTTTTTCTTAGCGTTGTCATCGCCGTTGAGCAGCTCGTCAAAGGTGTAGTCCTTGCGCTGCATCTGTGTGCCGGTGATAAATGCCCATTCGGAAAATACGATAGGCTCGGCGGTGTCGTTGCCGTTCTCGTCCACGCACATCAAAGTCAGTGCGTTGCCACACACGATATTGCGGGAGAGTATCTCTGATAAAAAATTCCCGTCGCCGCAGGCCGGTTCTAAAAATCTGGAATCGATACGCTCCGTCTCCTGCTTAACAAGGTCACACATGGCCTTGACCTCACGCTCGGCAGTGAATACTTCGCCACGCTCCGCTACGCGCTGTTTCGATTTTCCTGCTGTGTCATTTCGTGTCTCCTTCTACATCCGGAAGGATTTCTAATATATCATCCATGCCGCAGTCAAGTACGCTACATATCTTTGCCAGCACTTCCACTCGTACATCCTCATTCTTTCCGAGTTTAGCCCTAGCGTTTGTAGTGATGCCAGCCTGCTTACGAAGCTCGTCAAAATAATTATATCATTTTGAAATGCTTAAGCGCCTCCACAATCGCATCTTCCTTCTCTTTCGGACACTGTGGCTGCTTAGTGGTCTTCGTTCCCACTCCGGTCCGCGCTGAGCAAAGGTCCCTAGGACCCTTAGTGCCCTCCGATTTAGGCAAATTAAAGTTTTCCGCTAACTTTCTTCCACATTTTCTCATAACCTGAGCAATATATAGGTTCGTAACCTTCATCCCATCATTATTCTCAGCCACATACTTCTTGATTTCTTCATATGTAGCTTTACTTTCAGCAGCTGTCAAATCCAACTCGTCCATATCTAGCTTTACATTCACATGATGCTTCGTTTCATGGAGTTTGGACAATAAACATACCGTCTCCACGTGGCTCGATTGTTCCGATTTGATGTCTGCCTTGATTTATTGTACCGAAGTATAAGGGAATAAATCAAGGGGTTTTACTGTTAAAGGGAACATATCGAAGAAAGTGGTTCTTTCTATAGTTATGTATGTTCGCTATTTCCTTGATTTCTCCCATACACTCGAGGTATGTGAGCCACGCACTCAAGGTTATTCTTTTGTTTTTAGATATCGTTCTAACCTCTTTATTCGGTCTTCAATGTCAACCTTTCTCTCATTCTGTGCTATCGAAATACGGTTTACTACACTATCATCTGCCATAGAATAAATTACATACTCACTTTGTTCCACACCAATATATGTTTTACCATCAGCTTCTATCAAAAATTCACCGTAGTCATCCTTCGATATATTATTAAGAGTATCCACTGCCTTAAGAAATGGCTGATACGAGTTTTCTGACAAGTTCTTACTAGTCAACATTACTCGCACTACATATGGGTTATCCATAAAATTCTCCCAATAATATTTTCCATAGCTAGCTGGTCTGAAGACCATATACTTCACGTAGTAATATCTCCAATCAAATGTTGATGCTTCCTCACAATCCGATATGTATTCATCTACAATACGAGCAAGTTCTTCATTCGTTACTTCATCTAACTTTGATAATAATTGACATAATACGTTCTTTGTATTTTCATAGCCGTTATTTGAACTTCGATGGAACAAATCTTGCCATGCACTAGGAATTGCTCGATTTCTTGTACCCAACTGATGTCTCCAATTATTACGTTCACACTGAATATAATTTCCTGTTGCCATAAGTGCAGTATCTACACAATCCAAATCGCATCCAAATAACTTTTCAAACTTTTCGAAGTAATTATCATTTTCCAAACCAATGATACCGATCTGTCCAAATAACAAGTAATGATCCTCTAATGTAAACAAGCTTTCTGCCTTATCAGCATTCTGCTCTGTCCATTCCAGTTTCTCTATTTCTTCTTTCATTTGTACAGTACTAAGCCCCACAAGACTCGTATCCATCGTTGCATCTATGATAATATCATCCACTTGTTTCAAAATTACTGGCATTCTATTACCACTTGAACGTGCGGTACTATCACTTACCTCATCCTCTGAATTACGTACCAAATTATTTACTATTCTAATTCTTCTTGCAAACTGCTCTTCTGTCACGGTATCCTTATTCAGCAAATACACAATTACAGCATATAAAAGCACCACTCTATTTAATGGAAATTTTCGATTTCTGGAATAATTATCTGCATAGTTATCCAAACAATCCTTAAACAAATCTACATCTGCTCGCAACTGTACCTTTCCCGGCTCATGGCTATTGCTAAAAAATCGTTCAA
>JAAZBA010000319.1 GCA_012514045.1 Clostridiales bacterium
ACGCTTAACCGCTGCCGGGCCACCTTTGTTGCCGGATCTTTTTCTACTATTTTTCCTGACATTTTTATCTCCTCCAACATCAGTATATCATATGTTCGGATGTTAGACAAGAACATTAGTCATACAATAGATGTTTTCTTGAAGATAACTGCGACTTGGAAATTCCTTGCCCGGTATTATTGATTCTAGGTGAAAAAGATAAAACCGGCAAGGTGATGCAATACAATAAGGAGTGGGTAAAACGAACTGGTTATCCTTTAAAGATAATAAGAGGCGCTGCTCACAATGCTAATGTAGATAAGCCGCAGGAAGTAAACGATTGTATTCAGAAATTCTTGTTAAAATTACTTTGATAATTTCTGATTTGTCGTATCAGAAGTCGCTAATACCTTTTATGTTAAATAATAAATGCAAACGCATTAGAAAGGCAGCTTTAAAAGGGCTATAGTAGCATGGAAATGCACAGAAACAGTGTTTTATTCTCGAGTTCTCTCCCAGGTTTACCAGAACTTACGTCAGATTTTGCATAAATACATACCTTTGAGCTTAAACAAACAAAAGAGCAAATAATATCAGCCTACGCATACAGTATATTGCTATGATAGGCTGAGTGATTATGGAAATAAATGTGATATCAGGAGGAATATTTATCATGAACATTCCAAAATGCGCCCACCCCCGTCCGAACAGAAAGAGGATTGCCTGGAAAAACCTCAACGGACAATGGCAGTTTTCCTTTGACGAGCCGAAATTCGACAAGGAAATAACCGTTCCCTTCTCCTGGGCGTCTCCCATGTCCGGAGTTCACGAGGAGGAAAAGAAAGGCATAGCCTACTACCGACGTGTTGTCCGCTACACACCGAAGCAGGCGAGGCTCTTCCTCATAATCGGAGCCTGCGATTACTCCTGTGAGGTCACGGTAAACGGCAAAAAACTTACAAGTCACCTGGGGGGCTACGCTCCGGTAGAGGTAGAGGTCACAGAGGTTTGGAATAAGCTAGGTGACAATGAAATCATAGTAAGAGCAGAGGACAACGATGACCACAGCTTCCAGACCTACGGTAAGCAGGGCTACGGCAACATCCGGGGCATATGGCAGACGGTGTACCTTGAAGAGAGACCTTCAAGCTATATCGAATATTTTGTTTTCCGCACGGAGATTTCAGGCCGTGTCACCTTCGATTTTGAGATCAAAGGTGAGTACGATGCTGTTGAGTGCGAATTCGGCGGTGTTGTCTGCAAGGGGAGAGGGAACCATCTTGAGCTTACGATCCCTGAGCCCGAGCTGTGGACCCCCGAAGAGCCGAACCTTTACGAAGGTTGTCTGCGTCTTGTAAACAGAGAAGAGACAGACGAAATACACACATACTTTGGTATCCGTGAGGTGGGTACCGCAAAGTATGAGAACGGCTGCCGCTATGTCACACTCAACGGAAAGCCGGTATATGTCAATTCTACCCTGGATCAGTCTTTCAATCCCTGGGGATTTTTCACTCTTCCCAGCGATGAGGAGACGGAAAACGAGATTCTGCGTATGAAGAAGCTGGGTCTCAATTCCGCCCGCATCCACATAAAAACAGAGGAGCCCCTCAAGCTCTACTACGCCGACAAGCACGGGCTTATGATAATACAGGATATTCCTTGCTTCTGGGGTGAGCCGGGAGAGAAAGCGAGAAAACTATTCGACGAGCAGATGATAGAGTGCGTTCGCCGCGATATAAACCATCCTTCCATAGTTCACTGGGTCATCTACAACGAGACCTGGGGTCTGTTTACTGATGTGGACGGCAAGAAAA
>JAAZBA010000014.1 GCA_012514045.1 Clostridiales bacterium
ACCTATTGTATCAACCGCAGCGAACGTTTCTACAACCTTTACCGTGACAAAGCTATGGCCGCTTTTGATTGGATAAAGAGAGTCCGCGCCTCCACACCGATTGTCGCGCCCGAGTGCTATGAGGGACTATTCCCCCCGAGGCGCGGCTGCGATTGGGATCAGGTGTTCCAGGCGTGGATGTCGACAGACATATTCAATGTGGAATTTCTGTGCGTATTTGCCGATGCGGCAGAAAAGTTCGGCGATGAGAGAGCGGCTGAGGTTCGCGCAGAAGCGGAGGATTACAAGAACTACATGAAGAAATACATGGCAGAGTTTGCCAAAAAATACGAGGGAAGCGATATACTCCGTGTGCCTCTCTGCCCCAGCGGAGATGACGAGAAGTTGATTAAGGGCTTCTACCCCTATTTCGGTTTCGGACGTTTTACAGCTAATCAGATCGTTTCCGATGAGGACGTGGACAGGATCCTCAACTATATTAAAGTCGAGGGTATTAAAGGGGAGAAGGGCTTATACGGTCATATGCCTTATCCTGATGGCAATATGCACATCTGGTATACCACGAATTCGGATTACGACTGGTTCCTGACCTTCAAGCGTCTAGGAAGACGCACTGAAGCGGAGGACATTGTACGCTGTCAGATTGCTTACTCCATGACAGACGAGTACTATATGTTGGAGCGCTACGCCGACAACGACCCCTATTATGTGCCCTGGAGCCCCAATGCCAGCGGCAACGGAAGACTTTTGAACATGCTGCTTGACTTGGCGGAGTAGCCATAAATAGGTATAACAGAAAGACCGGATTTGCTTTTGAATCCGGTCTTTATATGTATTGATATATTTGAAGCCTACATAATGCTCTTCATATATTGAAGACAGGTTACCATATCCTTTTCGTCAAATATGCCGTGAAGCATCATATCTCCGGGGTAATCAATCTCCCTGAGCTTCTCAAGCATATAGGGAAAGTCCACGATGCCGAAGCCTGTACCGCAGAAGTCAATGCCGTTGCCCTCACGGATGTCCTTGCCATGGGCGAGCACAATATCCCGACCGAAATATCGGAAAGCTAAATCAAGAGCGGGACGCACGTTTTCTTTTTTAGCTTCCCCCTTATGGAATAGATTTGCCCCGTCAAGAATCATCTTTAGCTTGTCTGAGCCTACTTCGTCCATGATTCGCCTTGCCTTTTCCGGCGTGTCAATGATATTTGAGGCCTCAGTTTCAATAGCCAGAGTTATATCTCTTGCTTCCGCGTCTTCGCAGGCTCTCTTCATGCTCTCCGCCATATCGTTCCAGGCATATATTTCAATGTTTCGGTTGTCAGAGCTCCAAAGAGAATAACTGCTTCTGGTACCGCTGCAAAGAGAAACAATTTTTACTCCCAGTTCCGCTACCGCATCAAGAAAGGGACCAAGCCTTTTAAGCCCCTCAAGACGCACCTCTTCATCACCGTGAGCCATGTTCCATGTACCGTTAACAGCGCCGATGGGGAGAGAAAACTCACTGCTTGCCTTGAGTATTGCGTCAATTGCGGAGACAGAGACAGACTCAGGTATTTCAATATGAGGAGATTCGCGGAAACCGCACTCCGATACAGAAGCAAAAGCCAGCTGAACAGCATCGTATCCCATGGCAGAAATCCGCCTAAAAAGCTCCCTCGCGGGAAGGGGAGCAGAAAAATCGGTAGTACAAAGACCTATACGCATATGTTAAATGCCTCCCTGTTTTTCCTATTTCTATGAGTAATATACAACATTTCCCTTTGTTTACACGAGGGTTTTGCTATAAGCTCACTTTACCAAAAATAGACTCTATTTTGCTCATACTTTTATCGTCATTAGTTTCTGAGCTAATTTTATGCTTTGCCAACAAAAATAAAACCAATAAGATTACCGAAATGAATAAACTTATAATAGTTGCGATTGAAAGAACAGAACTCAATAAATCTTGAGATAAGAATATACCCTCTGAATATAATGTGCGGTCAATAAACAACAGCATATATTTACTTACATTATATTTTGTCGGTAGCATTCCTCTATCCATAACAATTCTTTGTAAATAGATCATTGCCTTAGGATTTTCCTCAATCCACACATAAGTAACATGTATCAGTTCATCTAATTTCACATATAAAAGTGCATCATTTTTTTCCTTACTTAATACTGCAAATGGCTTAGCAAGTCTCCAGCCCGATTCAATTGTGGGCAAAGATTCAATACCTTGATACGTAATCCCGCTTCTTGTTCTATTATTTGTTTTAAAATATATGGTATCTCCCTTTTCTATGCTATAAACAGGTGTATCATCATTTATGTTTGCATAATATGATATCGTTATGGGAGAGATAATATCGTTTTTGTAATCATATCCTATCATCGCAACAATATCTGTGAATAGATCAGATATTGTATTTAAATCAGGTTCTCCTCTCCCAACTGCTTCAGCGTAAGAATATGCATTCTCTTTTTGTGTAAACTCATTTAGCAACTTGAAATTGATATATAAGCAACGTGAAATCAATCCTACAGTAACAATTGTAGAAAATATAAGAAAATATGGTAATATTTTAATCAATCGTTTCATAAGCATCAATCAACATTATTAATTGCATTAGTGCCACTTCGATTCTGCATTGGTATCAGTTGAATACCCTAAAAGCGAGTATTTCCTGTCAGAATATAAAACATCATTCTTTATGTCAATAATCCCCTGGGCTTGATACGATTTAAGTTTATCACAGAATAATTGAAAAACAATAATCAACACCGGAATAATTGTAACACATTCGTGAACACAAGAAGCGCTATCTGCTCTTACTAATAAACCATCAAGCGGAACAACAGATAAAACCACTGTTGCTTCTCCATATTGTTTCTTCACATTCTTTAGCTAAAAGCCCTGACTTTTCAGAGACACTATTGAGTCCCGGCTATGCGAAAGATTTAAGATACTCACATAGCCAGGACTCCCTTAATTATTCAGTTTTCACGGGATAAACGGGAAACACGCTTTTATTAGTCATATTTTCGTTTCATCAATAGATAAATATAGTCTCCCTCTGCTCCTTTATTCAGATCCGCATTTGCGGATGAGTCCCTATACTTTACTATTTCCCAGCCGGGGTTGTCTGCCCCCGGATTTTTGCCGATATACACTTTTAAATCATAAATCGGATGCCGATTTTTACCGCTGTCCGTCGTTGTATAAAGATAAAGGTAATCTCCGCCTGCTCCCTGGTTCAGATCAGTGCTAATCCTAGACCACATGGATTCTCCGTAATGGTTCAATTTAAAAGGAAAAACGGGAATAGAAATGGGCTTAGTCGTAAAATTAGCGATAAACAAATCTGTAATCGCGTCATCTGGATCGGTTGTTTGCCGATAGCAAAGATAGATGTAGTCTCCGCCTGCGCCGCTGTTCAAATCTGTCCGGATTACTGTTACACCGTCTTTTTCGAGATCATCTGCTTCTTCTTCCAATTCTTTTTTCAAACTATTGGCTATGAAGAATATACTTTGTACATACTTCGGTTTTAGATTTATGGGCAAGCCCGTACCTATCGGTTGTATAGGCCATATTATATCGGAGCCGGTACTGATCTCCAGATTAGCTTCGTTGGAAGTGACAGATTTGCCGTTTTTGTCGCTGACAACGCATCTGCATCTGAAAGAAAATCCACTCACATCGCTTGGCAGGGTCACATTGATCTTGTTGGATGCAGACCCAATGATCGAAGAAGTATCATTTAAGTCT
>JAAZBA010000156.1 GCA_012514045.1 Clostridiales bacterium
CAAACCAGATAGGCATGTCAAAGGAAGATCTGGCAAGGGAGACCGCAAAAGTTTTCGGTTTCCAGCGCGCCGGCAGCCAGATAGAGCAGCTTGCCTGCGCCGGCATAGCCGCCGCCGCCGACCGTGGCTTCGCTTTCATTTCCGATGACGGAAGAGTCTCATACTGCGACTGAGAAGAGATTATACGCAAAAGGGGCTGCAGCGAATTTTTTCGCTGCAGCCCCATCTGACTAAAATCTTATTTAATGCTTATCAGTATGTCACCGGTACTGGTGGTGATCTTGCATTTGCCGCCGGTTACTGTTTCAGGCACCTCAACGCGGCCTACGTCGCTTTGGGCGATAAAAACCTTTTCCGAAAGCAGGTTGCCGGTCACATTGCCGGTATCGGTGGCGACTAGAAACTCCGCCCCGTCGCATTGTTCAAATCTTACATCGCCTGTGCTTCGCCGGACGGTAATCGCTTCTTCAGCAATAACGTTTTCCATTGTAATTCTGCCTGTGCTTCCGTTTGAAATAACGCTTTTACAGGAAACATCCATTAGCTCTACTCTCCCGGTGTCTACATATACCCCCACATTGCCGGCGCAGTCTACAGAACGAACCACTACTTCTCCTGTCGAAACGGAAAGATCAAGCTCCCCGGCAGATATTTCTTCCGCCTGGATATTGCCTGTGTAGGTTTTGATTCGGAGCAGTCCCGCGCAGGAGGCAAAGCAGGCAACATTGCCGGTGGAGGCAGAAATATAAACAGACTCAAATGTGAAATCATTTGGTATAAGGATATCTCCTGTGTTTTCTTTTATGGAAAGCGCTTCGTATTCTGCCTGGGGCAGATAGACTGTGATCTCCGGCGTGCCCAAACGGAAACCAATGCAGTTATACCAGCTTTCTGTATCGAGCACATTAATCGACAACGTATCATCCTGTACGGAGGCTGAAAGCTTTACATTTTTCCATTCATAAAACTCTACACTGCACTCTTCGCTGTCAGAGGGAAGAAAGATGATGTTTTCCGTATCGGAAGTGATGGAAATATTCCGAAACTCTTCGTTGACGGCAACAGTGCTGGTCTCGAACTCTCCCGTGCCGAGCGCGTAAAAATCCCAGTGAATCCGTGTCATAACACCGGCAAAAGCGAGAATCCCAATTAGAATCAGGGAAGCCGCTGTTATCAACCAGATTTTTGTGGTTTGTTTCATTATGCGTTCTCCTTTCTGATAAACAGGGATTTGATTCCAAGCGCAATCTTTTTTGTCACAATCACTGCTCCTTTGGATACTGCCTTGCAGCCAAAGAACAGGAAAACAGACAGACCTGCAAGCACCATACCCGCGCTGATCATTACGATTGCTTGTGTCCAATCGCCTTTGCATAGGAATTTTACGCCCGCAGCTGCACCTACGAGAGCGCTGGCAATACAAGATAATTCAACTGCCCACAGAGATAGTATGACAGCCCAGATTACAATATATACGGAAAGGAATATGACAAACGTAGTAATCAGCAGGGGGAACCAAACCGGAAAGCCCAGGATCAGCAATATAATCTCAAATACCATCAAACGCCGCTTCGGTTTTATCCGCTCCTTCACAAGCTTGGGAAGAGGAATTTCCGCTACTATCTGGGACACGATTTTATCTACAGAACCGATTTCAGCTACTGCATCTTCTTCTGAAAGACCGTCTTCCACTTTGTCATTGATCATCTCTTCATAGAATGTCAGGCACTCCGCAACATCATCCTGCGGCAGACCGCTCAGTCCTTCCCGTAGCCGGACAAGAAAATCATTTTTATTCATTATGGTGATCCTCCTTGGTTACGAATTGATAGATCGACATGATCTGTTTCCATTCTTCCTTGAAATCCTCAATCCGTTTTAATCCCGCATTGGTAATGTGGTAATACTTTCGGAGTCTGCCGCCGTGTTCCGCACTTCGGACAGTCAGCATACCAGCCGTTTCAAGTCGTTTGAGAATGGTATATAAAGTTGATTCGGACAGTTTGACATAAGGCTTTATATCTTTGATGATCTTGTAGCCGTATGAGGCTTCATTCTTAATCGCGGCCAGAACACATACGTCTAAGAATCCACGCTTCAACTGAATGTCCATCATATACCTCCTTTCGTGTAATACATCATAACACGTAGTATTGTTTTTGTCAATAGTTTTTTGAAAATTAACAGAAATATTTAAAGCTCAAAGGGTCAATTCAACGGATTTCCTTTGAGCTTTATTGTACTGTTTGCAATAGCTTTGCGGTATATATCCCTCTATTATTCTGCAGTTTAGACGCATGTATGCGTCATGCAAACGCGAACATCGGGGGGATATACGCAAACGGAGCTGCAGCGAAAAAATTCGCTGCAGCCCTGGGTTTTATATACGTTTATGTTTTATTTAAATCTTAACGATCCATCCGAAGGGGTCTTCGATTCTGCCCCACTGTATGCCGGTGAGGGTGTCATAAATTTTTTGTGTCAGCTCGCCGATCTTGAAATCGGAGATTGTGATGTGCCTGCCCTCGTAGCAGAGCTCGCCGACGGGGGAAATAACCGCCGCTGTGCCTGTGCCGAACACTTCCTCTAGCGTTCCGTTGTCGGCGGCTTCCATAACCTCGGCGATGGAAATCCTGCGCTCGGATACCGGTACGTCCCAGTACTTGAGAAGCTCTATTGTGGATTTTCTTGTGATGCCCGGGAGGATAGAGCCGCCAAGAGCGGGGGTAATAACTTCGCCGTTTATCTTGAAGAAGACGTTCATCGTGCCCACTTCCTCAACATACTTTCTCTCGGCGCCGTCGAGCCAGAGAACCTGGGAATATCCCAGCTTCGCTGCCTTTTCCTGAGCGGCCAGGGAGATGGCATAGTTCGCGGCAGCCTTTGTAAAGCCTGTTCCGCCTGCGCTTGCTCTTGAATATTCGTCCTCAACGTAGATCTTAACGGGATTTACGCCCTCGGCGTAGTAAGCGCCTACGGGGGAGAGGATTATTATAAACTTATACGTATCTGAGGGGTGTACGCCGACGCCCACGTCTGTGGCGATGACGAAGGGACGGATGTAGAGGCTTGTCTCGTAGCTGTGGGGGACCCAGTCGGCGTCAACGGCTACAAGCTCCTTGATAGCCTGAAGGGCGTCCTCCTCGGGAATGTAGGGGATGCAGAGACGCTCGTCGGAGCGGTTGAGGCGGCGTATGTTCTCCATGGGACGGAAGAGGACTATGGAGCCGTCGTCTTCTCTTCTGTAGGCTTTCATGCCTTCAAAGGTCTCTTGGGCGTAGTGGAAGCACATTGTGGCGGGATCCATCTCCAGTGGACCGTAGGGAACTATTCTCGCGTCGTGCCAGCCTTTGCCTCGGGTATAGTCCATAATGAACATGTGGTCTGTAAAGTATCTGCCAAAACCTAAGGATGACTCGTCGGGCTTCGCCTTGGGAGCCTTTGTAAGTATTTTTTTGATCTCCATTGTTTCTTTCCTTTCCTGCGTTTATAACTTTAATCTGCCATGCCTATCTCGCCTCTGGCATGGCGGGCAAGGAGGTTGCGGATTCGTTGGGATGGGTCGAGGATATGGCTGATGGACATATCGTGGTTGAGAATGTTGATTATGTGGGCGATGTACTTTGACATGTCAACCTCACGATACCAGCTACGGGAGAGAAGCTCCGGTGTGCGGTAGATGAGATTTGTGGTGAAAACGTAGTCGAACAGACCATTTGCGTAGGCTTCGTCGAACGCCTGGAGGCCTTCGGTGAAAAGTCCGAAGGTGGAGCAGGCAAAAATCCTTCTCGCGCCTCTGGCCTTGAGCTGGGTGCAGATGTCAAGCATGGAGTCACCGGAGGCGATCATGTCGTCTACGATGATAACATCTTTTCCCTCAACGTTGTCACCCAGGAATACGTGAGCCACGATAGGGTTCTTTCCGTTTACAATGCGGGTGTAGTCGCGCTGCTTATAAAACATACCCAGATCCAAACCCAGCACCGAAGAATAATAGGTGCAGCGGAACATGGCGCCCTCGTCGGGGGATATAACCATGAGGTTGTCGCGATCAACCTTGATGTCGGGGACGTTGTTGAGAAGTGCCTTGCACATCTGATATGTGGGCATTACATTTTCGAAGCCGGAGAGGGGGATGGCGTTCTGGACTCTGGCATCATGGGCGTCGAAGGTTATTATATTGGAAACACCCATGCGTTCGAGCTCCTGAAGCGCTATGGCGCAGTCAAGAGACTCTCGCATGCTGCGCTTGTGCTGTCTTCCCTCATAAAGCATCGTCATGATGACGGTAATACGTCTCGCTTTGCCGCCTACGGCGCCGATAATTCGCTTGAGGTCCTGATAATGCTCATCCGGACTCATTGGAACCTGTACCCCGTACTGTGTATATGTCACTCCGTAGTTAAACACGTCGGCAATAATAAAGATATCGTGACCGCGCACGGTCTGTTTTACAATTGCCTTCGCTTCGCCTGTGCCGAATCGGGGATTTGACACACCGACCTTGTAGCTGTCTCTGAGATATCCGCCGGTAAGTGCCTGAGGAATTCCGTGGAGTTCCTGCCGCCAGGTTGTTATGTAGTGGTCTACGCTGTCAAGAAGCCCTTCGCTTCCGTTCATACCAATGATTCCAAGCGCGCCAACCGGCATGGTGTACAAATCCTCATAAGCCTCGGCCATTCCTATCATCTCCCATTTCATAAATTCGTTTTAAAGCGGAATGCAATGCGACACTTTTTACGCGCCGCTTTGCATATCTTTCCTTATATATATCATACCACATTTATTTCCTTCTTTCAATAACGCCGGACCTTATTATTGCACAAAATTTCACAAAACTACTTGTGTTATCATGACAGAAAGAGTATAATATATATGTGTTCATGCGCCCAGAGATAACATTGCGAAGGGATTATCGACTGTGGAAAATTTTCTTTTTTCAATAAACGCCATTCTGCCCCTGTTCATGATTATGGCCATCGGTTTCGTGCTGAAAAGGACAAAGGTGGCAAACGACGCATTCTTCTACATAGCCAACAAGATATCCTTCAAGCTGCTTCTGCCTGTGATGCTCTTCCTGAATATATACGATACAAGAACAAGAGAGGATATATACGACGCCCGCTATGTCCTGATTGCCGCCGGAGGCATTGTCATTGTGACAGCGCTGCTCATGATAATAATTCCGAAGCTGGTGCCGGATAAAAGAAAAATCGGTGTGATTATCCAGGGTATCGTGCGCTCAAATTTCCTTCTCTTCGCCGTGCCGGTGGTGAGAAACATGTTCGGAGAAGAGGAGCTTTGGACGACCTCTTCCCTGCTGCCGGTTATCGTGCCTCTATTCAATATTCTGGCGGTCATTGTCCTGAGTGTATATCTCAACGAAGGGATGCACAAGGGGATGCTGAAAAAGACGATCCTTGACATAATAAAAAACCCCCTCATCATCGGATCTCTTGTGTCCTACGGGATCATCTTTTTGAAAATCGAAATCTCCGAGGTTCTTTACACCTGTATGAAGGACATCGCCGGTATGGCCACGCCTCTGGCGCTTATCTCTCTGGGCGGCACGCTTAAGTTTTCAAGCATCAGGGAAAACATGAAGTACATCGTTATGACCTGCTTCGGAAAGCTTGTTATGATGCCGGCATTGATTCTCCCTGTCGCTATAGCCTTAGGCTACAGAGGCAGCACAATCGGCGCCCTTTTAGCCCTTTTAGGCTCTCCCATCGCCGTCTCAAGCTACGTGATGAGCGAGCAATCGGGAAATGACGGTGAACTGGCAGCTCAGCTTATCGCATTCTCCACCGCCGCCAGCGTTGTTACCATGTTTCTGTGGATATTTTCACTTCGCTCTTTAGGCTATCTGTAATTAAATCTACACGGAGGTACGAATCATGTTTATAAACCAGAATTTCTTTTCAACCTCAATCGGCATGGCAGTCGCAGTGAACATAATCCTGCCTGAGGGCTACAAAGCCGGCGACGGCACGAAGACACTTTACCTTCTGCATGGCCACTCCGACGACTATACAGCCTGGTCCAGATATACCTCAATCGAGCGCTACGCAAGAGAAGCGGGTATCGCCGTTGTAATGCCGGCGGCGGACAAAAGCTTCTATCTGAACATAATAGAGGGTTGGCCTTACTGGACTTATATATCCGATGAGCTTCCGAAAGTTATCCGCAACGTCTACGGACTTTCCGACAAAAAAGAGGATAATTTCGTTGCGGGACTCAGCATGGGCGGCTACGGCGCCATGCGTCACGCCCTTGTATACCCCGATCGCTACTTCGCAGTGGGCTCCTTCTCCGGAGCGCTGGACATACTGCGCCATGATAGATTCGCTGATGTAAAGAATACCGACGGCGACCTTTTCTGGCTGCTTAAGAAGCACTTCGCGGAAAAGACGGAGCTTCCGAGAATTTATCAGTATATCGGCCGTCAGGATTTCCTTTACGACTCAAACACCCGCTTCCAGGATCTGCTCCGCGACCTGTCAATTCCCTCCGAGTATGTTGAGGAGGACGGCGACCACGCCTGGCGGTACTGGGACGAGCAGGTAAAGAAATTCATACCCTGGGCTCTGGAGAAATAACGGTGAAAAATATTGAGCTTCCCCACGAGAAGGCATATGAGTCGAATGTTATATACGACGGAAAAATAATCAAAGTCCGGGTTGACAAGGTTGTGTTCCCGGACGGCAAAAAATCCGTAAGAGAGGTATGCGAGCATGTGGGAGGCGTGGGTGTGCTGCCCGTCGACGACGAAGGGTATGTGTACCTTGTGCGCCAGTTCCGTTACCCATACGGCGAGGAGCTTTACGAAATTCCGGCGGGGAAGCTGGACTTAAGCGACACGGAAACTCCTCTCGATTGCGGGATCCGTGAGCTTAAGGAGGAAACGGGCTTTTCGGCTGATAAAATTGAGCACCTGGGTAAAATCTACCCTTCCCCCGGCTTTTTAACGGAGATCCTCTACCTTTTCAAAGCTACGGGGCTTCATATGGGGGACTCCGAAACGGAGGATGACGAGTTCCTCGCTCTAACAAAATTTAGCGCGGAGGAGGTCCGGGATATGATCCTCAGGGGAGAAATCCGGGACGCAAAAACAATAGCCGCGATGTACATGTCGCAGCTGCAGAACAAACAAGGAGATGACAATGACAAAGATACTTGTGGTTGAGGACGAGCATTCAATTGCCGATATCGTGGCGTTCAACCTCCAGCGTGAAGGCTATGAGGTTAAAACAGTGTACGACGGCATAAACGGGCTCAACGAAGCGCTTAGCGGAGACTATGATATGATGCTCCTTGACGTGATGCTGCCGGGAATGGACGGCTTTACCGTATGTGGCAAGGTGAGAGAGACAAGTGAGCTCCCTATAATCATGCTTACCGCCCGGGAAGAGGAGACCGACAAGGTTTACGGTCTTGAGATAGGCGCCGACGACTATATAACAAAGCCCTTTTCCATGCGAGAGCTGATGGCAAGGATCCACGCGAACCTGCGCCGAAGCGCTCGCCAGTATTCCGGCGGCACAATTACTCCGGACATAAATCAGGGTGAGATTGAGATATTCTTCGACGCCCATGACGTGCGCAAGAGAGGGGAATCGGTGGATATTACCGCCAGGGAATTTGAGCTTCTGAAGTACATGGCCTCCGAGCCCGACAGAATCTGTTCCCGTGAGGAGCTTCTTGAGCAGGTTTGGGGCTATGAGTACTATGGAGACCTGCGCGCCGTGGACGTGGCGATAAGGCGGCTTCGTGAGAAGCTGGAGGATGTCTCAGGCGAGCCGAAGTTCATCATAACCCGCCGCGGAGTGGGCTATTACTTCGCTTCTCAGCGTTAGCAGACCGGAAGATGTGCCCTTATGGCACATCTTTTGGAAAATCAGTTATAAATACAGTTCAAACGTGCGCAAATATTTAACATAATTACTCTTGTAAGTTGATATAAAAGGATGTATAATATTAATGTTACCTGTTTAGGCAAAGTATAGATGTCTACAATTTTATTAATCTAAATATTTTAGGAGGAATTCACACAATGGCAGTTAAAGTTGCAATCAATGGTTTCGGACGCATAGGCCGTCTCGCATTCAGAGAGATGTTCGGCGCTGAGGGTTACGAGATAGTAGCCATCAACGATCTGACAAGCCCGAAGATGCTTGCTCATCTTCTTAAGTACGACTCTGCACAGGGCAGATATTGCAAGTGCGTTGAAGCCAAAGACGCTTCCATCGTAGTTGATGGCAAAGAAATTACAATCTACGCCGAGAAGGACGCCAAGGATCTTCCCTGGGGCAAACTCGGTGTTGACGTAGTTCTCGAGTGCACAGGCTTCTACACATCCAAGGAGAAGTCCGCCGCTCATATCGCCGCAGGCGCAAAGAAAGTCGTTATCTCCGCTCCTGCCGGCAACGATCTCCCCACAATCGTATTCGGCGTAAACGAGTGCACACTCACAGCCGAGGACACAATCATCTCAGCCGCTTCCTGCACAACGAACTGCCTCGCCCCCATGGCTAAAGCTCTCAACGACTACGCTCCCATCCAGAGCGGTATCATGTCCACGATCCACGCTTACACAAGCGACCAGATGGTTCTCGACGGTCCCCACAGAAAGGGCAACCTCCGCCGCGCCCGCGCCGCCGCTGTCAATATAGTTCCCAACTCCACAGGCGCTGCCAAGGCTATCGGACTTGTTATCCCCGAGCTCAACGGCAAGCTCATCGGCTCCGCTCAGCGTGTTCCGGTTTGCACAGGCTCCACAACGATCCTTATTGCTGTTGTTAAGGGCAAGGATATAACAGAGGACAGCGTCAACGCTGCCATGAAAGCCGCCGCTTCCGCTTCCTTCGGCTACAACGAGGACGAGATCGTATCCTCTGACGTTATCGGCATCACTTATGGCTCTCTGTTCGATGCTACACAGACAATGGTCAGCAAGATCGACGACGATACATTCCAGGTTCAGGTAGTGTCCTGGTACGACAACGAGTACTCCTACACAAGCCAGATGGTTCGTACAATCGAGTACTTCGCCAAGCTGTAAGAGATAATTTAAATATAGCAGATCGGGGCTGCAGCAAAACTCAAATTTTGCTGCAGCCCCTTTTGACAAACTGTGAAAGGAACCAACGCTATGGAAACAAAAGAAAAGCGGTATGTGGTGGGCATGATGTCGGGAACCTCGGTTGACGGGGTGGACGCGGCGCTGGTGGAGATAACCGACGAAGGAATGTCTCTTCTGGCGTTTGAAAACAAGCCCTTCCCCCCTGTCGTCAGGGATAAGATATTTGAGCTTTTCAAGGCCGAAAACGCCACGGTGGACAAGATAGGCTATATGTCCTTCCTTTTGGGTGAAATCTATGCCGGTGCGGCGCTGTCCGTCATAGAAAAGGGAGGTATGACCCCCTCGGACATCAGCTGTGTAGGCTCCCACGGGCAGACCATATGGCATGCTCCGGCATATATCTCTCCCGACGGCATACCGGTTCATTACACGGTGCAGATCGGCGAGGGGAGCGTAATAGCTTGCCGCACAAGGATACCCACTGTCTCAGATTTTCGGGTAGCTGATATGGCAGCCGGAGGACAGGGAGCGCCATTGGTGCCCTTTACTGAATACCTCCTCTACAGAAGAGAGGACGAAACAGTGCTGCTCCAGAACATCGGAGGGATAGGCAACATAACCGTCATACCGGCAGGCTGCGCGTCGGGAGATGTGTTCGCCTTTGATACAGGCCCGGGAAACATGATTATCGACGCGGTGGTGTCCCATGTCACCGGAGGACGGGAGACATACGACAGGGGCGGAGAGCGGGGAAAGCGGGGAAAGGTCTCCGAAGAGCTTCTCAGGGGGCTTCTGTCGGATGAATATTACACGCTCCCTCTGCCTAAGACCACGGGACGGGAACGGTTCGGCACCCAGTATACGGAGAAAATCCTCGCAAAACAACGCTCCCTCGATCTTTCGGATGATGATCTTATCGCCACCGTAACAGCCCTTACCGCAAAGACAATTGCCGACGCGTACGAAAGGTATATCCTGCCGAAGCACCGGGCGAAAGCGCTTATCGTAGGCGGCGGAGGAGGTTACAACAATACTCTTATGGGTATGCTGTCTGATTATATGGCTCCCTTCGGAGTAAAGGTGCGTACCCAGGAGGATGTGGGAGGCAACAGCGACGCCAAGGAGGCGGTGGCTTTCGCGATTCTCGCCGACTGCTGCATGAGAGGGGAAACAAACACTCTCCCAGGTGTCACGGGCGCGGAATATGAAACTGTAATGGGGAAGATCTCCCTGCCGCCGAAGGGGTGGAGAAGATGAGGATAGAGAAAGCGCTGACGCTGCCGGAGGGCTGCGAGGATATTTTCCTCGGCTGCGATATATACGAGGTCTACTTCAGGTTCGCTGACCTGAGAACGATCCTTGAGAAGGTGGCGGAGGCTGGAGAGCTTTATATCTGCTTTGACGATGAAGGTGAGCCTGTGGGAGCCATGTGGATAATGCTCCGGGGCTTCTGCGGACTGTACCCATACCTGAAGCTCATAGGCGTGCGCCGCGACAGGAGAGGCGAAGGTATAGGAAGGGAAATGCTTGCCTTTTTTCATCGTCTCGCCGCGGGCAGCGGAGCGAAAAAGGTTACCCTCATGGTTTCAGACTTCAACATCTCAGCCCGGCGGCTCTATGACTCTTTAGGCTACAGTGTGCTGGGCGAAATCCCCGGCGCCGCGAGGAAGGGCATAACGGAAATTCTGATGATAAAGGATATATAGAAAAGATAATTTCAAAAACAAGTCCGGGGCTGCAGCAAAATCAGAGTTTTGCTGCAGCCCCTCTCGACACACGGTTGATTGCATCAGGCATCCCGCCTATTTGCACGGAGGAATGGCAGATATTATTTGAGGATATGATTTATATCTTCCCCGACATGTATTCCTTTACAATCTCCTTAAATTCATCAGGGTAGAAGCCTATCTCGCCGCGAAATCTTGTCAGGGCGATAAGGCCGCCGTTTATGGTGGGGATGGAGGCGAGCATTTTCGCGTTGTCCAGTTTCAGACCGCCGCCGTAGACCAAGTCCGCGCCGCCGGTGACGCTCTTTATAAGCTTTGACACATCCTCGATATAGTCCCTGCCCGCCGGCGTCTTTCCCGGGCCTATGCTCCACACAGGCTCGTAGGCGATCACGACATCGTTATCCCCGTCAAGGCCGATTTTGAGCTGGCGGGCGAGCACCTCATCTCTGCGGGGCTGCTCTTCGGAGGTCTCTCCCACGCAGAAGAGCACTTGAAGCCCCGCCGTCTTCGCCGCTTTGACCTCCTTTGACAGAAGCCTGTCCACAGCCTCAGGGTCAACCGCTCCACCCTCTGAGAGGATCGAAAAAAGATTTTTTCTCTCCTCGCAGTGGCCGATTATAACGTGGCTTACCCCCATGGCTTTCATTGCGTTGGCGGTGCGAAGGGTAGTAAATGCTCCGAAGTTGCCGCCCGCGGCGGTGTCCTCCCGGTGCACTCCCTGGCAGCCGACACCGAATTTCCCATCCGAAGCTTTGACTGCCTCAAGGAGATGGGCTTCCGGGAAAAACATGACGCACTCAAGTCCTGGGTAATCGGGAAGAGCGGAATTTGCCGCAATTGTCCTTCCCCAGTCTGATATATCAGAAATACGGTTGACTCCGCCGAAAGCGGGAGGAATGTCGAACCGCTTCAGATTGACATAAATATGCTCCATAGCCTACGCCTCAAGCACGCGCTGCTTTATGGGAGAGCTTCTGCCCTCAACTCTGGGCATTCTTCTCTCAAGCGCGGCAAAGGACATCTCCACGTCCTCATGGACTTCCTCGGGGCTCTGGGCGCCGATTGTTATCATATCCTGTGGGCGGAGCACGTTCCAGCTGAAGTTAAGGCCTACGAAAGGTGTGCAGCGGCCGGCGGCGAAGGGTTTTATTGTCATGACAGGCTTTTTGGCGTTTGCGATGATCCTTGCCACGCCCTCCACCTCGATCTGCATAAGGAAGCCCATGCAGTTGAAAATCTGGATATAAGTCTCCACATCGTAGCTGTTCTGGTCGCTGTAGAGCACCAGTTCCGGCATGTGGGCGGAAAGGCCGGGGAGCATGCCCTTGTCACGGATCATGGAAAGGTAGTACGGGAGGCGCTCGATTGTCTGTTTGTTCTTGTTTACCAACTGCTCCGCGGAGCCGTGGTGAATCAGGCAGAAGGCGGAGCCCGCCGCCGCGGACTTTTTCACCGTCGCTCTCGCCTCCGCTCTCGCTTCCTTTGAGTCGTCCACGTTCATACCGGGGGTGTCGATGATGATAATCTCCTTGCCGGACTTGTCCTCGGCATAGCGGACAGCCTCAAGGGCAAGGGGGGTGGAGCTTATGGGACCCATGACGGCGTTGATGCCGTATTCAAGGTAGGCTTCAAAGACGGGATAGAAATCCGAGGGATTTTGAAACTTCTGACGGATGCCCTTGTCCGCCGCCGCTCCCGTATGGCTCCAGCCTAAAAGCCAGTTTGTGCCGATAAGAATCCTGGGCAGGGACGTTCCGCCGACGATTGTTCTGGGGAACTCCTGTGACATAAGCTTACCTCCGGTTTATTTTTAGTCTTGTTTGTGTGTCGGATTTGTGGTATTATTGATGGGGATATTTGACGCAGGCATGCGTCACGCAGACCCGGAGGGGATACTACTCTATCCCGGTCCAGCAGTAGCGGCAGAGCTTGCAGGAAGGGAGTCCGGTGGCTTCCAGCATGTCGTCAAGGCGCTGATATTTCAATGTGGTGAAGTGGAGCTCTTTGCGGATCTCCTCCACCATCGCCTCGTACTCCGGGGAGTCCGGGTCTGTGTAAGCTTTGAGACGCTCCTGGGCGTTGTCTCCTTCAAGGAGCGATATCTTTCTTCTTGCTATCAGATCCATCTCCGACGCGGAGCGTGAGAAGTTGTGATATTTGCAGCGGAACATCACAGGAGGGCATGCGGTACGGATCTGTACTTCCTTCGCTCCGCTGTGATAAAGATATTCCGTTGTTTCCTTCAGCTGGGTGCCCCGCACTATGGAGTCGTCAATCAATATGAGACGGCGGCCGCGTATAAGATAATCCACCGGAATGAGCTTCATTCTTGCGATAAGGCTTCTCTTTACCTGGTTTGAGGGGATAAAAGACCTGGGCCAGGTGGGGGTATATTTTATAAACGGACGGGAAAATGGGATATGGGAGCGGTTAGCGTAGCCTATGGCGTGGGCGACGCCGGAATCGGGCACTCCCGCCACGCTGTCCGCGTCCACATTGTCGCGCTCCGCCAGCTTCATGCCGCAGTTGTTTCTCATTTGCTCCACGTTCATACCCTCATATACCGAGGAGGGGTAGCCGTAGTACACCCAAAGGAATGTGCACATTTTCATGCTGTCCAATGGCAGTGATACAGTCTCGCAAGACTCGGGGGTGAGATACACCGCTTCGCCGGGTCCCAGCTCATGGTAGTCCTCGTAACCTAAATTCAGGAAAGCGAAGGACTCGAAGGAGGCGCAGAAGGCTTCTTCCTTTTTGCCGATTATAATAGGTGTGCGCCCCATGATGTCCCGGGCGGCGTATATTCCCTCGCTTGTCATCACAAGAAGGGACATGGAGCCGTCTATAACGCTCTGAGCGTAGCGTATGCCCTCAGGTATGGAATCCCTGGTGTTGATAAGGGCGGCCACAA
>JAAZBA010000360.1 GCA_012514045.1 Clostridiales bacterium
CGAGTATACCGTTGTCACGCAGAGCCCTTACGCCCTCCTTTGTAGCCTCGGCGAAGTGGATTGTGGTCACGGGACCAAGCACGCTCTCTCCGGCGAAGCGCTTTATCTCCCTTACCACCTGATTGTAGTCCTCGTTCACCTTCTCGTAAGGCGCGTCGATATAAGGCCAGTTGGGGGTGTCCGCTTTGGCGTGAAAAGAAAGTCTGAGCCAATTGGAGTTTGCTTCCCATTCGTCCTTGAACCTGTCGGGCATCATCGTCAGGTTGAAGCCGTCGGTTTCGTAGTAGATATTCATATGCACTTTGGTGCCATACCTATCGTGTATGTCCTTGTAAAGGGCAAGATATGGGTCATCAAAGAGGGAGGTATACTCGGGATGGTTTGCGATATTTCTGAGAAACCATATATTGTCGTCCACAGACAGCCTGTAGCCTCTCTTGTTAAGCTTCATTTTCTACGCCTCCTCAATTATCTTAAGCAGAGTATCCCGCAACGTTTTCGCGTCCTCAAGGGACGCGCTGTAGGCAAAGTCTGAGTATTTTCTCGCCGGTATGCCTATAGCGCAGGAGGGTTTCGCTCCGTTTGCCGACGTAAAATAGCGAATGTCGCCTCCCATAGTGCCGATCGTCTCCCGTACCGATTTATCGCAGCAGCGTTCGACTTTTTCGACCAGCTCCTCGTCGCTCGAGGCAGCGCCTACAGTCAGTTTTATTGTCATGCCGCAGCCTGTATTTACACTGCCGCATGTGTTCACTCCGTTTTCTCCCGGCAGATCGCCGGAGGAGGACAAAGATATATCAAAGGCTTCCTTCGGTTCCAGCGCTCCGTATGCCCCCATACCTCCCCTTGAGCCGAGATTGGACTGGGTGGTGAAAGCAAAGGATACTTTCTCCGATTTTGTCTGCCTTGCAACATCAAGAAGCACCGATACGCAAAGCCTGTTATTAAGGGCAGAGGAATATATGATATTGTCCCTTATTTCGGTGTCGGAAACCACAGCAGCGCCGTCTCCCAGACTGATAAGTTTCGAAGCATCGCTGCCAAAATCTATAAATAAATCCTGAGCTGTCTCGGGGTTTTTCTTTTTTGCTCCGATATAGCCCTCGGCTCCGTTTGTAAATCGCACTTTAAGCCCCGGGAGAGAGGACACCTCCGCCTCACCCAGCAGGGCGAAGGACACAAAGCTGTCCTCAATATATGTAGCCATAAAGCCTATGGTATCTACCCTTGCCGAAAGCATTGTTTTCCCTGTTCTCTCTCCCCGGTAGGCTATTACGGAACCCAAGGGAAGAATCTCTACAGTGTATCCCATGTTCCGAAGTTCTGATGAGATAATTTTCGTTATATTCTTTTCCCTGCCGGAGGGGGCGCTTATCCCGCACAGCTCCACTGCCTTTTTCTTTAAATACTCCATGTCCGCTTTTCCTTTCTATCTGAGCAACGTATTGTCATATTCTCCCGACAGCGCCTCTTTGCAGTCGAAATACGCTGTCAGCATGTCTCTTGCTATCCATGCCACGTTGTTTCCGGAGCCTCCATGCTCAACCAGCACAGCGATTGCCACCTCCGGGTCCTCATAGGGGGCAGCTAAGACAAATACGCCGTTGGCGCTGCCGGAACCTACCTGAGCTGAGCCGGTTTTGCCCACTACCTTTACACCATAGTCGGCAAACACCTTTGAGGCGGTGCCGTCCTCTGTTACCGACAGCATGCCGTCAAGTACAGCTCTGTGGTTCTCCTCCGTGTAATCTATTTTATTCGCTACAGTCGGCTCACTTTTGAAAATCATCTCTGAATTGTCGCTCTTTACTACGGCGTTCAGCAGATGAGCTTTATACCTGGTGCCTCCGTTTGCGATGGTGGCCACATAGTTTGCAAGCTGCAAAGGAGTAAAAAGGTGATCCGACTGACCTATGGCGGCGATAAGCGTATCTCCGGCGTACCAGGAGCCTCCTGCCTTTTTCCGCTCCTTTGGACCTGCCACAACGCCTTTCGCTTCATTTGAAAGCTCGATGCCTGTATATTCTCCGAGACCAAAGCGGGAGGCGTATTCAGTGATAGTATCTATGCCCATAAGCCTTGCGGTCTCGTAAAAAAAGTAGTTGCAGGAATGTTTTATAGCACCGGACACATTGAGCGTGCCGTGGGTCATCCCATAATCCGAGTACAGCCAGCATCTGTAGGTGTACGGCTTGTAGTAGGTATATACGCCGTAGTCAACTATCTCTGTCTCCGGGGTTATTATTCCGGACTGAAGCGCCGCGGTTGCGCTTACCATTTTGAAAACAGAGCCCGGTGGATAGGTGCCGGAGATGGCTCTGTTAAAAAGAGGCTTCGCCTCGTTTGAAATAAGGGACGCATAGTCGCGGCTGAAGTTTTTAATATCAAATGTAGGGTATGAGGCACAGGCTAGAATATCTCCGGTGTTTACGCCTATCATTACTGCGGCTCCGCCGTCGCACTCAGCCTCCAGCCCTTCAGAAACCTTTTCGGCGTTGATTCTCGTTATATGTTCCTGCAGAGCTCTTTCGGTGGCTTCCTGAAGCCTTATGTCAAGCGTCAGGTAGACGTTGTTTCCGGCAAAAGCGGGCTGAGAACTTACTATGTCCAGTGTCTTTCCCGTTTTTGTAACGTTGTAGGTGGTAGTGCCGGAGGTGCCTTTCAGGTAATCTTCAAAGGCTTTTTCCACGCCGTCTTTGCCTACTCTCGCGTTCATGGCGTAGCCTTTGGCGGCGTACTCCTCATATTCCTCGGCGAATATGGGACCAACCCTGCCTAAAATGTGGGCAGCGTATTCCGTTTTATACTCTCTGACAGGTACAGTCACCGTCTTTGCTCCCGTGTAGTGCTCCTTATCTTCGTTAATTATGGACACAAGTTCCATATCCACGTTTGAGGCTATGGTGAAGGGATTTATTGCGGAGAAATTCGCTCTCTCCATATCGTAGAGCACTCCTACGATCCTTCTTCTCTCCTCCCTTGTGTATTCCTCAGGCACCTTGTAAAGCCTTGACAGCTCGTCAAAGGTTTCTCTGGGAGATAGAGTTTTCTTTATGTCGTGCTTTTCAAGAATCTTTTTAAGCTTATCCCCTGACTCCTTATCCCTTGTATAACCGTTTCCGTCGGCAGAGATTGGCAGGGAATCTATGTAGCTTTGTCCGTATCTGTCCAAAAGCAGGAGTATATCGTGCACAAGCTGTGAGGGATTACTTAACGACCA